>CABUVH010000138.1 GCA_902494935.1 uncultured Collinsella sp. | reverse complement strand
GGCTCCGGTCGTGGCCGAGCTTGCCCGCACGCTTCCGATCACTCACACGGTGGTCGACGAGACGGTGCGCGAGAACCTGCAGCTCGAGGACGACCGAGATCTTGCGAGCCGCGAGAACCGTTTGGTGTCGATCGTGGCGACGGGGGAGAAGACCGTCATTTACGTCAATTCGCGCGACCAGTCCGTGGCGCTCGCCAAGACACTACGCAAACGCGTCCCCGACTGTGCGACCCGTATCGCGTTCTATAACGCTGGCCTTACGCGCACCGACCGCCATCGCGTAGAGGAGGCGTTTCGAGACGGCAGCCTCAGCTGCATCGTCTCGACATCCGCCTTTGGCGAGGGCGTCAACCTTCCCGATATTCGCCATGTCGTGCTCTATCACATGCCGTTTGGCGGCATTGAGTTTAACCAGATGAGCGGCCGCGCCGGTCGCGATGGCCAACCCGCCGTGATCCATCTACTCTATTCGTCGCGTGACGCCCGTATTAACGAGCGCCTGCTCGACTGCTATGCGCCCGAGCGCGACGAGCTCGTCACGCTCTATCGCGCGCTGCAGACCATGTGGCGCTCCAACCGCGGCAAGACCGGGGACGATTCCTTTAGCGCGAGCGATATCGACATCGCGCAGATGTGCCTTGCCATCGATGCTCGCACGCCGGTCGACGAGCGCTCGGTGGAAAGCGGCTTGGGAATCTTCGAAGAGCTTGGTTTTTGTCGCATTTCGGGGTTTGACGACACCCGTCGCATCGCGATGGCCGAAAACCCCGGCCGCGTGCAATTGAGCAGGTCAATTCGCTATTTGGAGGGCTTGCGCTCGCGCATGGAGTTCTCGGCTTTCCGGAGTTGGGCGCTCGATTCGTGCGCTTCTGATATGCTAGCCAAAGTTAACCGCCCGATCGTACCGCGGGCCTAGGGGAAGGGGACCTCGATGGATGCCGCAGCCCGTACCGCCCATGATTCCACCCTCCAGCCTTTTTCGGAGATGGAGCACTATAAGCATGCCGATGAGCTGCCGCCCGAGATTATGGCGGACAGCTACGACAAGCTGGAGCGCCTGTGCCTCAAATATATGAATGAGGACGACTTTTCTAAGGTTGAGCAGGCCTACTGCTTTGCCGCCGAGAAGCACTGCAACCAAAAGCGCCGCTCGGGCGAGATGTACATTAACCATCCCGTCGAGGTTGCCATCATTTTGGCCGATCTCAAGATGGACTGCGATGTGGTGTGCGCCGCGCTGCTGCACGATACCGTCGAGGATACCGAGACCTCGCTCGCCGATGTTTCCGGCCTGTTCGGCGATACGGTGGCCGAGCTCGTCGATGGCGTGACCAAGCTCACCAATATCGAAGTCGACAGCATGGACGAGAAGCAGGCGCTCACGCTGCGCAAGATGTTCCTCGCCATGTCCAAGGACATCCGCGTCATTATCGTCAAGCTCGCCGACCGTCTGCATAACATGCGCACACTTGCCGCTCTGCGTGAGGACCGCCGCCTGTTTAAGGCGCGCGAGACCATGGACGTGTACGCGCCTCTGGCCGACCGCTTGGGCATGAGCTCAATCAAATGGGAGCTCGAGGACCTGTCCTTCTTCTACCTGGAGCCCGATGCCTACCAGCGCATCGCGCGCATGGTGGCGGAGTCGCGCGAGGTCCGTGAGCGCTATCTGGCTGAGACCATCAAGACACTCACCGACGAGCTCAACCGCATTGGCCTGGAAGGCTTCCAGATCAACGGCCGTTCCAAGCACTATTGGTCCATCTACCAAAAGATGAAGCGCAAGGGCAAGGAATTCTCCGAGATCTACGACCTGGTGGCACTGCGCGTCATCACGCATTCGGTGCGCGATTGCTACTCCACGCTCGGCGCGGTGCATACGCTGTGGCACCCCATGCCCGGTCGCTTTAAAGACTATATCGCCATGCCCAAGGTCAATAACTACCAGTCGCTCCATACGACGGTTATCGGCCCCACGGCCCGCCCACTCGAGATTCAGATTCGAACCTACGAGATGCATGAGCAGGCCGAGTACGGCATTGCCGCCCACTGGCTATATAAGAAGTCGGGCGGATCGTCTGCGTCTAAGACCAATGATGCCCAGCGTCTGGACGACCAGATTAACTGGCTTAAGCACTCACTCGATTGGGCTGCGTCTGATGAGATTACCGACGCCAAAGAATACCTGCATTCGCTGAAGGTTGACCTCTTCGATCAGGAGATCTTCGTCTTTACGCCCAAGGGCGAGGTCATGGCGCTTCGTGCCGGATCCACGCCGCTCGACTTTGCCTATGCCGTTCACACCGAGGTGGGAAACCATTGCGTCGGCGCCAAAATCAACGGTGCGGTGGCTCCGCTCACGCACGAGATCAAGACGGGCGACCGTGTCGAGATCCTGACGAACAAGAGTTCCAAGCCGTCGCGTGATTGGCTCAAGATCGTCAAGACGCCTTCGGCTAAGTCCAAGATCCGCCGCTATTTTGCCGCTGCGACCAAGGACGACGACGCTGCTGCTGGCCGCGATATGCTGGCCAAGGACCTGCGCAAGCGCGGGTATGGCATCTCCACGCCGCGCTCCGCGCGTGCGCTCAACGCCGTGGCGGAGCAGTTTAACTTCAAGCAGCTCGAGGACCTGTTTGCCGCCGTCGGCGCCGGCAAGGTTGCCCCGCGCGCTGTGGGCAATAAGGTCGAGCAAATCTTGGACCCCAAGCCCGAGGAACAGCTCACCAAGGCCGAGGCTATCGCCGAGGTCGTGAAGCAGCCCGCTCGCGGCTCCAACCGCAAGCCGCAAAAGCGCGGCAAGAGCGCCAGTAACGGCATTATCGTCAAGGGCGAGAGCAACAGCGGCCTGCTGGTCCGTCTGGCTCATTGCTGCAACCCCGTGACGGGCGACGACATCGTCGGCTTCATCACGCGCGGTCGTGGCGTTTCGGTGCATCGCGCCAACTGCCCTAACGTCAAGGGTCTTATGGAACATCCCGAGCGCATGATCGATGTGGAGTGGGACGGCGCTGCCGACACCCTCTTCCAGGTCGAGATCGTGGTCGAGTGCCTGGACCGCATGGGTCTGCTCAAGGACGTCACCATTGCCATTGGCGATGCAGGCGGCAATATCCTTTCTGCCGCCACGTCGACCAACCGCGAGGGTATTGCGACCCTGCGCTTTATGGTCGAAATTTCGGATGCGAGCGGCCTGGATCCGCTGCTGGCTTCCATCAGCAGTGTCGATTCGGTCTACGACGCTCGCCGTCTTATGCCCGGCGAGGGCGGAGCGCAACTCAAGCGCCGTGTGTAGGTGCGAGAGCCTCTCAGCATCATAGATATTGGTTACGTTCGAGGCATCGTTTGGTGCCTCGAACGTATTTTAGAAGGAGGGTATGCGCATGGACGATATGACTTTGGACCTGACACCCCGAGGCGCGGCTTCGATTGAGGCGCTCGTCAACGGCCCGATTCAGACTAACAGCTACGCCGTGATTTCGAATGACGAGTGCTTAATCGTCGATCCGGCGTGGGAGGGCGAGCGTCTTGTGGAGCATATCCGCACCGCGCATCCCGAGGTGCGCGTACTCGGCTCTGTCTGCACGCACGGTCATGCCGACCATGTTGGCGGGGTTGCCGGGGTTCGAGCTGTCGTTGGCGACAGCGCGCTATATGAGTTGTGCGCTAAGGACGTGACGGTACCTCGCGCAAATATCGAGGAGCAGCGCGCCATGTGGGGTATCGAGACACCCGATCCGGGTGAGCCGACGCGTTTGCTTGCCGAGGGCGATACAATCGAGGTGGGCGACGTCTGCCTGCAGGTGATCGAGACGCCGGGGCATACGCCGGGCGGCATCGTCCTGTTCGCCGCGACCGAGCAGGGGAACATCGCCTTTGTGGGCGACACGCTTTTCCCGGGCAGCCACGGTCGTACCGATCTTTCCGGCGGTGACGAGGCGGCGATCATGCGCTCGCTCTCCAAACTTGCCAAGATGCTTCCGCCCGATACCGTTTGCTTGACGGGCCATGGCGATTCGACCACGATGGCGCGCGAACTTATGCAGAACCCGTTTATGCAGATGTAGGCTCGAAGCCGTCTTCCGAACCACGAAGACCGCTCAATCGTCAAGCTATTTTCCCCAGTGGGTCGATTCTGTGGGGCAAACGGTCAAAATTTGTCCAATCGGATGGTATTCGTGAACAAACGAACGTTTATGCTCGGGTATGTCGTGGTAAAATCTCAGGCGTTATCGGAGCAACCTTACAGGAGGTTTCTTTTATGCTCGTCAACGCAGCAGACATGCTCAAGAAGGCCGAGGCCGGCAAGTACGGTCTCGGTGCCTTCAACACCAACAACCTCGAGTGGACCCTGGCTATTCTCCAGGCCGCCGAGGAGGCCAAGTCTCCGCTGATCCTTCAGTGCACCGCTGGTGCCGCTAAGTGGATGGGCGGTTTCAAGGTCTGCGCCGACATGGTCAAGGCTGCCGTCGAGGCCACGGGCGTTACCGTTCCCGTCGCCCTTCACCTCGATCACGGTTCTTACGAGGACTGCTTCAAGTGCATCGAGGCCGGCTTCACGTCCATCATGTATGACGGCTCTCACGAGGAGACCTTCCAGCTTAACCTCGACCGCACCAAGGAGCTCGTTGAGCTTGCCCACTCCAAGGGCATGTCCATCGAGGCCGAGGTCGGCGGCATCGGCGGCACCGAGGACGGCGTGACCTCCAGCGGCGAGCTCGCTGATCCTGCTGAGTGCAAGCAGATTGCTGACCTGGGCGTCGACTTCCTCGCATGCGGTATCGGCAACATCCACGGCGTGTACCCTGCTGACTGGGCTGGCCTTTCCTTCGAGCGCCTGGGCGAGATCAAGGCTCAGACCGGCGACCTGCCCCTCGTCCTGCACGGTGGCACCGGCATCCCCGAGGATCAGATCAAGAAGGCCATCTCCCTGGGTAT
>CABUVH010000137.1 GCA_902494935.1 uncultured Collinsella sp. | reverse complement strand
TTCACCGCAACTGACGGGGACATCCGGAAGATCGACCAGAAACGAGGACCCGCCATGATGGCAGACCATAAATCGGTGACCCGCATGCTCAAGACGGCACGCGGTCAGATCGACGGCATCCTGCGGATGGTCGAGGAGGACCGCTACTGCGTCGATATCTCCACGCAGCTCATGGCCACACAGGCGCTCCTCGCGCGCATTAACGCCGACGTGCTCAAGGCGCATATCGAGGGCTGCGTGACTTCGGCAATCGAATCGGGCGACGAAGACCTCAAAGCCGCCAAACTCGCCGAAATCGAACGCGTCGTCGACAAACTCTCCAAGTAATTGGGGCATTGGGGACAGGTACGTTTGCACCGTCTTGGTATTCCGGGGACAGGTATGTTTGCACCACATTGGTGCAGATTAACCTGTCCCCCTTGCTCTAAATCGGGTATAAAGGCGTGCAGCATATCGAACGAAAGGCAATTTGCATGAATGACTTTATGAAGGGTCGCAATGGTGCCGATGAACTCACCATCGTGATGGGTTTTGCCGGCATCGTCATCGCGATGATCGGATCGATAGCCCGCATCCAGTGGCTCAGCTGGATTGCCATCGCCGTAATCGTGATTGGCGTGCTGCGCGGCCTGTCCAAAAATATCGACGCACGTCACAAGGAGAACGAGGCCTTTGTCGCCGCGACTGCAAACGTCCCCTGCCTGGGCAAATTCGTCGCCAGCTTGGGCGGCGGAACCGCAGCGGCCAGCACCTCGCGCGCGGCCGGCACCAGTAAGGAAGACTTTGAGCGTGCCAAGCGCACGGCCAAGAAGATGTGGAAGGGCCGCAAGACCACGGCCTATCTCAAGTGCCCCAACTGCGGCCAGATGCTCTCCGTCCCCAAGGGCAAGGGCAAGATCCGCGTCACCTGCCCCAAGTGCCACGCCAAGATGGAAACGCGCTCCTAGCGCCCGCACGCGGGACAAATAAATCAGGCTTGTTTGTCCCAGTCTTAAGTATTTGTTCGAAAAAAGCCGAGGCCCCGTGTTGAGACCTCGGCTTTTTGTATGCGACAACGGAGCTGTCCCTTTGTCACACCTATGCTACGCCGTCGCGGGCCAGCTCCTCAGCCAGCGCTTCGGCTGGCATGGCCATAATCGCGTCGAGCTCGGCATCCACCTCGGGGATGCGCTTCACCTTGAGTTTGCACACCAGATCGCCGCGACACATCACGTGCATCGGCTCACGCAGAGCGCACAGGTCATCGAGCGGGTTCTCGCGCGTCACCAGGATATCGGCGGCCTTGCCGCACTCGATCGTGCCAGTCTCGCCGTCCAGCCCCAGCAGCTCGGCGTTGACTTGCGTAGCCGTATGCAGTGCGAAGGCGTTGCTCACGCCGACATACTTGGCAAAATAGGCCACCTCACGCCACATGTCGTACTGCGTCACGAACGGGCAGCTCGAGTCCGTGCCCAGGCCCACCTTAACGCCGGCATCCAGTGCGGCACGAGCGCTCTCGATAATGCCCGAGCACACGATATCGCCGTTCTTCTTTTGCGTATCGGTCGAATGGGTCTTTTTCGGGTCGAGCAATACAAACGGCAGCGCCGGGCTGATAGTGCAGGTAACACTGGGCGCACGCCCCTCGAGTTGCGTGCCCGCGGCGCCACGGTACAGCTCCAGAATCTCGGGCGTCAACGGAGCGCCGTGCTCAATCGTGTCAACGCCGGCCTCAAGCGCGGCCTTCACGCCCTCGGTACTCTCGACATGGGCCATAACCGGCAGACTCACCTCGTGCGCAGCCTTGCACGCCGCCGCGGCAACCTCGACCGGCATGCGCAGCACGCCCGGCTCGCCCACCTCGGTAGCGTCGAACACGCCGCCCGTCACGAACAGCTTAATGACGTCGGCACCACGCGCATACAGGTCGCGCACCTGTTCGGCTGCCTCGGCGGGACTGTTGGCCACCTGGGCGAACAAGCCCGCACCATGGCCGCCCGGCACCGTGACGCCCGTTCCCGGCGCCACCAGGCGAGGACCTTGATACTTGCCGGCATCGATAGCATCGCGCACGGCCAGATCGGCAAGCAGCGGGTCGCCCGCACCGCGCACCGTGGTCACGCCGCTTGCCAGCTGCTGCTGGGCGCTGCCCTTGAGGATATGGCGCACGATGGCGCGCCCCACTGGATTATCGAGCTTTTTCATCAGCGCGCCCGCATCGCCCGCCGAAACCGGCTTACCCGAACCGCACAGATGCACATGCATATTGATGAGACCCGGCATGAGATACGCCCCTGCCAGGTCGATGACCTCGGCACCTGCAGGCGCCTGCGCCACAGCACTCGGCCCCATCCACGTGATGAGACCGCGCTCAACGGCCACGGCCATGTCGGGCTGCGGCTCCATATGTTCCGAACCATCCAGGACGGTCGCATTGATGAACAACGTGGAACGATCGGCAGACGCCATATCGAGCTCCTCCCTCACAATTAACTTGAACATTTGTCCATTATCACCTAGTCCCGCTGGATTGCTGCAGACGCATCGGTTAACGGAGGGAAGAGGGGATGTGGGAGACGGAATATGCTGCAGTCCCACCCCAGCGACACCAGGGAAATATCTCGATCTGTAACAGATACAGGGTTGTTGGGCCCCTTGATGTTACAGATCGAGACATTCGGTCGACGTTTCACCGGTTTGTCTCGATCTGTAACAATTACGAACTCAAACAACTTCTAAACGTTACAGATCAAGACAAAACCTCTCAGCGCCCATACCACCGACGTCTCCACTCCTCAGCCAAATCGGGCCGTCGCGGAATACCCGCCAGCCTCATCTTCTCAACCAGCTTCCCCGGATTCTTGAGCTCATCAAACGTAAACCGAAGCACCTTGTGCCCGAGCATTGTCAGATGAGATTCCCGCTGACGCTCTGCCACGAATGGGTCGACCGGCTCCCGGGCCTCGCCGCTCTGCAGGGTGTACTTCCCCTTACCGTCCAGCTCGCCAATCACGCACGTTCCCTCCTCGAGCCGCCAAAAAAAGTCGACGCGAAACACCTGGCTCGGATCGAGCGGGTCGCGAAACTCCACCTGCAGCTCCGGAACCGGAAAGCCGTACGCAATAAAGAACGCTCGGAACCGAGACTCGCCGCCGTTTTCGGACAGCCCGTCCGCATACGACGCAATCGCCTGTGCCCTGCGATACCCTCGCCTGCCCTCGCAATCGGCGCGGAGGCGCTCGCACAAATCCCCACGTGATACGTCTTTCACCCGCAGTGCAGAATCGGCAATCGCCAACCCGTAGGAGAACGGCGCACGCAGCAAGCAATCCTCCGCCGTGCGCCAAAACGACGTCACCCGCAC
This sequence comes from uncultured Collinsella sp., assembly GCA_902494935.1. Taxonomy (GTDB): domain Bacteria; phylum Actinomycetota; class Coriobacteriia; order Coriobacteriales; family Coriobacteriaceae; genus Collinsella. Next base: position 1,599 of record CABUVH010000137.1, on the reverse strand, counting down.
GCCGTCGACGCGCTCGAGCGCGCCCGCAATCTGCGGACGCAACAACCTGCACCCGCCGCTCAACGTCACCGAACAGCAAGTCTTAACAAGGAAACGCGGCCCGAGCAGATCATTCGGCACCTCCAGACCCCATATCAGCGCGGCGTCATATCCCCAAAACGCCCAATCGGGATGAAATTTCGCAAGCCCTTTGATAGTCCTCAGCGCTCGCTCCGCCGGCGTCAATGCATCCCAATCATGCTGAAAACAGAACAGGTACGGCTCGGGCTCCGCGATATCGTCGGTTCCAACATGGCGTCGCAGCCACATGAGCTCGGTATTGTCATGCGTTGCGAGCAGCGCACCTTGCTTGGCCGTCTCCGCGAGCCGCGCGAGCATCCTATTCCGCGCCAACGTGTTGCGAGTCGCATGTTTGTGTTTGAGAACGGTATTAGGCACTTTCATCACCACCACGTCAGACAAATGGACCATCGTCACCGTTGCCTCCGCTGACAAATGTCTTGATCTGTAACAGGAAGACAGTCTTTGAGCCTCTAGTTGTTACAGAACAAGATCTTTCGGCAGCCGCCAACCTTCCGTCTCAATCTGTAACAGTTACGGGCCCAAACAGCCGCCAAACGTTACAGATTGAGACAAAGTCAGGGCAGCAGGGCGACGCCAGTCACATCCCTTACTCCCACTCCTGCTCGTAGATGTTGAGGGACTTTACGTAGCGCCCCTGGGCGCCCATGATGTCGCGGACCAGACGCAAGAAGAAACTGATGCACGAGGTGTCAAAGCCATCCTGCAGGTCCTCCGGATGCACCGCACCAGGCCCATCGACCGCCGTGTCACTCAGGCGTGCGATGTCATACAGATAGAGTTGTCCCGCCGTCAGCCAGACATCGTCGACGCAGGCGAGGCGCACCGCAATCGCTCCGTCGCTCCAATGCTCCTTTTGCACGATATGCGGGTCGTAGACATCAAAGCGACGGTCGGCACGCGTATCCTTCAGCGCAACCATGCCGTTCGCAGGATCCTTGTCCAAAATGCCAAAGCGCGAGAAATACTGCGTGTCGCGTACCTGCTCGAGCCGCTTGAGCGAGACAGGCGAAAGCGATGCCGGCGGTTCGTCAACATACAGCTCGAGCAGCGTCTTGCCATGGCGATAGGGGCGCTCGAAGAGCAGCCAATCGGTAAATGCCATGTTGTAGGCCATGATTTCGTTTTGCGAAGGCTCGGTGCAATAGCTGAGCCACGGGTCGACAATGATCTCGAACTGTTCGCGTGCCGGCTCCAAAAACTGGAACTTCCGCAGCATCCAAAAATGGGCCATGTCGGCAATATCGTTGCCGACGGCTTCAGCCAGCTGCGCTCGGTCTAAAACGTGGTCAGTCACGGCATCCTCCTCAAACTGATGAACCTCAATTTGAGCTTACGAGGAGGGTGGGCAGCCACGACCAGCGCGGGCAAAATAGGCCTCCGGCCGCAAACCAGATGCTGACCAAACACTTGACGGGATGCTTGACCGAAAATGCGCACCGCAACAAAACCGCAGGTAAACATAGACGGCCAACCCGCCCTTTTGAGCCAGATGCCCACAGCCACCACAGAAACAAC
>CABUVH010000136.1 GCA_902494935.1 uncultured Collinsella sp. | reverse complement strand
GGTACCAATCTTGCTCACGATGGCAAGGTTGGGATTGGCGGACTGGGACAGGCGCTCGATCTCGTGGAAATGGTTCATGCCCATCTCGAGCACCAGGACCTCGGTATCGGCCGGAGCGGAAAGCACCGTGAGCGGCATGCCGATCAGGTTATTGAAATTGCCCTTGGTGGCCCAGACACGATAGCGCTTGGCGAGCACGGCGGCGAGCACGTCCTTGGTCGTCGTCTTGCCGATGGAACCGGTAATACCAACGACCAGGCAGCCAAGCTCCAGGCGATACGTGTGCGCCAAACGCAGCAGAAACTCCTCGGGATCATCGGTCAGCAGGATGGCGCACCCCTTGTCCTGCGCCAGCGAGACCAGCTCGGCCTCGGGCTCACGCGTCATCACGACGGCGCCGGCACCCGACTGGACGGCACGGGAAGCAAAATCATTGCCGTCGACGTTTTCACCGGGAAAGGCGACGAAAATCGTCCCTTCCTCGACCTGGCGCGAGTCGATAACGCACCCGCGGCATACCCGATCGGCTTCTCCCGTCACGGTTCGGGCCCCTGTTGCGGCCGCGAGGTTGTTGACGGCGATCTCTATCATTGCAGCTCCCCTGTAAACCTAATAATGCTATCGGCGTATTGTATCCCAGCGCCGCACATGCGTGGTGCAGGGCATGTGAACACCCTCATATGGGACAACAAACAACGCCCCAAAGATTGTAACCCCCTACTTCGTGTGCGGGATACCCAGCACGTCGAGCGCGTTGGCCATAATGGACTGGAACGGCACCGCAGCTGCATCTGAACCGCTCGGCGTTCCGTCGAGCGTGATATAGCACAGCACTTTGGGCGATTGTGCCGGCGCAAAGCCCATAAAGGACGACATGTAGTTCTCCTTGAGGTAGCCGCCGTTCTCGTCGGCACGTTCGGCCGTACCGGTCTTACCCGCCACGTCATAGCCGTCAACCGCGCCGCCAACGCCCGTACCCTCGGACACGACCGTCTGCATGCACGATGTCACCTGGGATGCGGCATCCTCAGAAATCGCGCGCTCGCCTTCGCCCCAGTCCTTCTCGTCGCCCTTGCTGGACTTATAGAAGTGCGGTGTCATCATCACGCCGCCGTTGGCGATGCCGCCCACGGCACGTGCGATCTCAATTGGCGAGACGGACAGTGCCTGTCCAAAGCTCATCGAGCCCAGCGTGGCGCCGTCATACTGGTCACGCTCCTTGACGATACCCAGGCTCTCGCCCGGAAAATCGACACCCGAGCTGTGACCGATGCCCCACTTGTCCACATAGGCGGCAAAGTCGTCGGCACCGATCTTGCGCCCCACTAGGACAAAGCCCACATTGGACGAACGGCGCATCATCTCGCGCACATCCATGGTCATGCCATAGTCGCGCTTATCGGCATCGGTAACGGTATCGTCGCCCACCTTGATGCTCGCCGGCACCTCAAACGACGTACTCGATCGCACGACGCCCAAGTCGAAGCCGGCGCCCGCCACGAGCGTCTTAAAGACCGAGCCGGGCTCGTAGGCGTCAGTGACCAGGCGCAGGTTCATATCCTCGGTCTTGGCGTTCTCCAGATCGGTCTGGTCGTAGGTCGGGTACGAGCAGGCTGCGAGAATTTCACCGGTCGTGGGGTCGGTGACCAAAGCCGAGCCGTTCTTGGCCTTTGTCTTCTCGACAGCCTCTGTCAGAGCATCCTCAGCCGCACGCTGGATATTGACGTCGAGCGTCGTCACGATATCAACGCCGTCGACCGCAGCCACCTTTTTATAGGCACCGCCCGCGATATAGCTGCCGTCCCTCGCGCGCTCGCGTACGAGAGAACCGTTCGTGCCGGTCAGAAGCTTGTTGTATTGCTTTTCGAGACCCGTCAAGCCGTCGTTGTCCACATTCACTACACCCAGCACCTGCGATGCCAGATTGCCGTATGGATATACGCGCTTCATGGCCTGCTCAAAAAGCACGCCGGGCAGATTCTTCTTCTCCAGCGCCGCAGCATCGTCTTCGTCCACCTGGCGCTTGATATACACCCAGGTGCCATCGGACTCGACGAGCTTGCGGCAGGTCTTTTTATCGATTCCAGTTGCCTTGACCAGCGCCGACACCGTCTTGTCGACATCCTCGACAAGCTGCGGGTTCACGGCGATGTTGCGACATTCGACCGACGACGCCAGCACGTTGCCGTTGCGGTCGTAGACGGTGCCACGTTTGGCATAGAGGGTCTGCGCAAGCAGGCGGCGCGCATCGGCACGCTCGCGCAGTTTATCGGCTTCGACAATTTGATAGTCGGCAAGGCGAAAGACGCCCAAGCCCAAGCCAAGCCCAATGAATCCCATGACGGCTTTGCGGCGAGGCAGAGGCGCGCCTGTGAGCCATTCGGTCGACGAACTCTTGCGCGACCTGGTGTTATGCATTTGAGGGCCGTCCGAGCCGCGAAGTCGCGACGCCGGGTCGTTGCCACGGGACTGCCCGGCGTTGTAAGATTGCCGACCCGTTCCTTGATAACCAGAACGTCCCCGCGACGAGGGACGTCCAGAACCGCGGCCCCCATCGGAACCGCGGCGATAGTCATTTGTCATACTCAGCTACCGTCTTGCTACTGAGCGGTCGCGGTCGCGTTGGCGCCCGCGGCTGCATCCTGCGAAAAGTCAAGTGTAACGCTCTCGCTGGGCTCCACCATGCCATAAGCGCCCGCAAGGTCGCGAATGCGCGTGTCGGCGCCATAGACCGAATGCATGACCTCCAGGTCGGAGCTCTCATCGGTCGCCTTTTCGAGCGTGTTGGTAAGCTCGGCGTTGCTGTTGAGCACCTGGGCCGTAACGCCGGCGAGCGCCACGCGGGCGACGCCGATCGTCATGAAGATAGCCGCAATGATGCAAAACGTTTTAAGAACGCTCATGAAAACCGGGCTTACCGCCTGGTTTGCCTGACGGCCCGCGCCCGTGTAGACATCAAAGCGCGGCGTGCGCTGCTCACGGGGAGCAACGGGGGCCTGCGGCGTCTCACGATAGGCGGGCATGGCGTTCATATCATAGGCGAGTGCTGCGCTTGAAGTGTTGTAGCCCATGATATGCCGCCTCCCATCCCGAGTACGTTGGTAGTGTGTTTAAGCTTCGTTTATGGTGCGAGCGGGAGGTCCAATATCGCGCGGTCGCGCCTACAGACGCTGCGCCACGCGGATTTTGGCTGATCTCGCCCGAGGGTTGCGCTCAACCTCATCAGGCTGGGCAACCAAGGGTTTGCGGGTGATGACCTTGAGTATCGGCACGTTGCCGCACACGCACACCGGAATCTCCGGCGGACACGTGCACCCCTGGCTCATCTCCTTAAAGTGGTTCTTTACGATACGGTCCTCGAGCGAGTGATACGAGATGACGCAGATACGTCCGCCCGGGTTGAGCCACCTGGTGGCGGCATCAAGCCCTCGTTCGAGCACATCGAGCTCGTGATTGACCTCGATGCGAATGGCCTGGAAACTTTTCTTGGCCGGGTGTCCGCCATGCCGACGAGCGGCAGCCGGGATACCCGCCTTGATGATCTCGACAAATTGGCCGGTGGTTTCGATCGGTTCTTGCTCGCGGCGGCGCACGATCTCGCGCGCGATCTGCGAGGCAAACTTCTCTTCGCCGTAGACGCGTAGAATCCGGGCGAGGTCGTGTTCGTTATAGGTGTTGATGACCTCAGCTGCGTTTAAGGTGTTATTACCCGGATCCATCCGCATGTCCAATGGGGCGTCCTCGTTATACGAAAAGCCCCTGCCAGGGATATCGAGTTGCGGTGACGAAACGCCCAAATCGAACAGGAAGCCATCGACCCCGGGCACCTCGGCCGAGCAAAGCAGCTCGTCCAAGTCGCCGAAGTTGCCCTTCAGCAGCTGGTGCGGAACTCCGGGAACCTCGCGGTCCAGACGGGCGCCAGCGGCCTCGAGGGCCATGTCGTCCTGATCGACGCCGAGCAAAAGGCCCGTCTCCCCCACCTGCGCGGCCATCTTTACCGAATGGCCGGCACCGCCAAGGGTGCAATCGCAGACAACGGAGCCGCTCTTTAGCCGCAGCGACTCAAGCACTTCGCCGAGCATGACAGGTTCATGCCGATATTCTTGTGTCAAGATCCCACGCTCCATCCGTTACCCGTGCCTTGCCCTTACGAGAAGAAGAGGTCCAGCAGGGCCTCATCGTCATCGTCCTCATCGGCCGCGGCGCGATCCCAAACCTCAAGGTGGTCGTAGTTGCCCACAACCGTGACCTCGCGGTCGAGGTTCGCCTGCTTGCGGAGAGACTCGGAAAGACCGATACGACCGGCGCCGTCCACGTCCATCGACGTGGTGCGCTTGTTGATCGCCCTCATGAGCTTCTGGTCGTTAATGTCACGCGGGTTAAAACCCTCGTGGCCCTCACGACCCGCGAAGAGTCCTTCGACCCACTTATCGAAGGCCTCGGCAGAGAACACGTACAGAGCATCGACATCCAGGGCTTTGAACACGCGAACGTGCTCTCCAAGTTCCTCGCGAAGGGGTGCAGGCAGGGACAGACGACCTTTTGCATCGAGATTGCGCTCGTATGCACCAGTCATTCCCATGTGCGCCCTCCCCTCGGTTACTCAGATGGCACGTACGCGGGGAACCACCCCGCCTGTCGACGTCATTAATAATATGGGGAACCGCCCCATTTTTCAACACCTTTCCCCACCCCTTCCCCCACCCCGCCTCACCACTCCACCCTCCATATATTGCAAAACACCCCCAAGCATATGTTCGAAAACACAATATGTTGTGTTTACAGCAACGACGGGATGCCACCTGTGGCACCCCGCCTTTCAACCTCAACCTTCAAGTTGACCTTGAGGCGATTTTTGCGTCCCCTTACATGCCGTTCACATCGCCCCCAAACTCCCCCACCCACGGTACACACGGCCCACCACCGCGTCGGTGTCTGGCGAAAAATGGGACTGGCCCCAGATTGCCCATGCGCGCAAAAGTG
>CABUVH010000135.1 GCA_902494935.1 uncultured Collinsella sp. | reverse complement strand
TCGATGCCCTCGGCAGCAAGCTGCTCAGCGGCCTCGAGAGCCTCGCCGACCATCAGGCCGCAGGCGATGATGGTCACATCGGCGCCCTCGCGCATGACAATGCCCTTGCCCAACTCGAACTTGTAGGTCTCGGGGTCGTTGATAACCGGCGAGGCCAAACGGGCGAAGCGCATGTACACCGGACCGTCGCACTCGTAGGCGGCGCGCGTCACGGCGCGGGCCTCGACGTCGTCGGCGGGAACAATCACGGTCATGCCGGGGATGACGCGCATGAGGGCGATATCCTCGCAGCACTGGTGCGTGGCACCATCCTCGCCCACCGAGATACCGGCGTGCGTGGCACCAATCTTAACGTTGAGGTGCGGGTAGCCGATGGAGTTACGGACCTGCTCAAAAGCGCGGCCGGCTGCGAACATGGCAAAGGTGCTCGCGAAGGCAACGCGGCCGGTGGTCGCGATACCGGCGGCGACGCCCATCAGGTTGCTCTCGGCGATACCCACGTCGAAGAAGCGGTCGGGGCAGGCGGCCTTGAACTTGCCGGTCTGCGTGGCGGCGGCCAGGTCGGCGTCGAGGACCACAAAGTCATCGTGCTCGTTGGCGAGCTCGACGAGGGCCTCGCCGTAGCTTACGCGCGTGGCGATTTTTTTGACGTCTGCCATCCTAGAGCTCCTCTCCGGCGGCCGTGAGCTCTGCCATGGCCTGCTCAAACTGTTCATCGTTGGGGGCCTTGCCGTGCCAACCAACCTGGTTCTCCATAAAGGACACGCCCTTGCCCTTCAGGGTCTCGGCGATAATGGCGGTCGGCTGCCCCTTGGTGGCGCGAGCCTCGGCAAAGGCGGCGCGAATCTGGTCGAAGTCGTTGCCGTCGGCGAGCTCCACCACGTGGAACTTGAACGCGCGGAACTTGTCGGCGAGCGGCATGGGGTCGTTGACCTCCTCGACGGGGCCGTCGATCTGCAGGCCGTTGTGGTCGACAATCACGCAGAGGTTATCGAGCTGCTGGTTGCCGGCAAACATGGCGGCCTCCCAGACCTGGCCCTCCTCGCTCTCGCCATCGCCCAGCAGGGCGTACGTGCGGTAAGTATCGCCCCAGTGCTTGGCGGCAACGGCCATACCCACGGCGGCGGAGATACCCTGGCCGAGCGAGCCGGTGGACATGTCGACGCCCGGGGTGTCGTTCATGTTGGGATGACCCTGCAGGTGGCTGCCGATATGGCGCAGCGTCTCGAGATCCTCCTTGGGGAAGAACCCACGCTCGGCGAGCACGGCGTACAGGCCCGGAGCGCAATGGCCCTTGGAGAGCACAAAACGGTCGCGATCGGCCTTGCGGGGATCGGCCGGGTCGACGTTCATTTCCTCAAAGTACAGATAGGTCATGATGTCGGCAGCGCCGAGCGAACCGCCCGGATGGCCGGACTTGGCAGCGTGCACGCCGGTGACGATGCCCTTCCTTACCTCGTTGGCAACCTTTTTGAGCTCTTCGTCGCTCATTGTGCCTTCCTTTCATCCTCATTAGACAAAATGCGCACGGCACGGAAAGGTAGTCCCAACACAGCCGCAATGCACGTACGTCATTCATTATGCTGGAAACTGATGGCTTTACCAGAGTTTTTATCATTATTTGAACAATTTAGCAGGCAGAACCGCTGATGAAACGGTTTATCAATGTGAACGTCTTTTGGATGGAACGCAGTCGACCCTACGCGCTAATGTCCTTGAATCCCTCGCCGAAGGCTTCCGTAACGTCAGCGACCGTCACAATGGCGTGAGGATCGCGCTCGCGCACGATCGTCTTGAGGGTATTGAGCTCTCGACGGCTCACGATGACCATAATCACTGGCTTCTCGGCACCCGAATACATGCCAGTCGCCTTAAACTTGGTACAACCACGACCCAGGCCATACATGATATCGGCAGCGATATCAGGGAACTTATCCGAGATGATGAGTACCATACGGCGTTTGTTGCCGCCATCGACCACGGCATCGATCACATAGCCGCTAATGACCATCGAAAGGCCTGCATATAGTGCGTTTTCGATTGAAAAGACCGGAGCCGACAGCGCACACACGGCAACGTCGATTGCCATGACGGTCGAGCCCACCGGCAGCGAGGTGTTACGCGAAATGATTTGGCCAATCGTGTCCGAGCCGCCGGTGTTGGCGCCGGCGCGCAACACCATGCCGTAACCGATGCCCGTAATAATGCCGCCCCACATGGCGGGAAGCATCAGGTCCGCATCCGCCAGAGGTGCTACAAACGGGGCGAATAGATCGGTAAAGAAGCCCAGCAGCACAAAGCCCGTCGCGGTCTGCACCACGTAGAACATGCCGCCCTCGCGCATAACGACCAGCAGCAGCAAGGCGTTCATCACGATGGTCTGGATACCGACGGGAAGCGACACGCCTCGCGCCGCGCCGACCGCCTGGATAATGGTGGCAAGGCCCGTAACGCCACCGGCGGCAAGACCATTGGGAATCAAAAACAGGTCGGTCGCGATGGCGGCCAAGGCACACCCCAACATGATCTGGGGCAGGTCGTGAAAGAAGTTCATCGAAAGAATGCGCTTGATGTCCAGACGATATGCCATGCTGCCTCCCTCAAAAAAGCGCACCCAAACGGATGCGCTTTGAACTTCTTCTTGTATTCGATTCTACCGATTCGCCGGACAAAAACCACCCCTGCGCAGGGTTTATTCTGGATACAAACCCGTCCAACCGTTGGGCTTAGCATCGGTTTGAAGCCGCCCGATGTTTTAGACCTCCGAGCCTTCTGCATCGGCGTTGCCGGTGGCCCAGCGATGGTAGCCAATAACAAACGGGTCCAGGTCGCCATCGTCAAGAACGGCCTCGACATTGCTGGTCTCCACGCCCGTGCGTAGGTCCTTGACCATCTGGTACGGGTAGAGCACGTAGCTGCGGATCTGGTTGCCAAAACCAATCGTGGTCTTGGGTCCGCGAATCTCATCGAGCGCCTCGGCACGCTTCTCGAGCTCAATCTCGTACAGGCGAGCCTTGAGGATCTGCATGCACGCGGCCTTGTTCTGGATCTGGCTGCGCTCGTTTTGGCAGGTGACCACAATGCCGCTGGGGAAATGCGTCACGCGCACGGCGGAGTCGGTGGTGTTGACGCCCTGACCGCCCGGGCCGCTCGCGTGATACACGTCCACGCGGATGTCATCGGGGCTGATCTCGATGTCGATATCATCGGGTAGCACGGGGATGACCTCGACGCCGGCAAACGTGGTCTGGCGGCGCTTCTTGTCGTCGGTGGGGCTAATGCGAACCAAGCGGTGGACGCCGGCCTCGGCGCGCAGCATGCCAAATGCGTCCTTGCCCTCGACGGTAAAGGTCGCGCGGTCGATGCCGATGACCTCGGCTGCGGGACAGTCGTTGATGGTGACCTTCCAGCCGCGACGCTGGCAGTACTTCATGTACATCTTAAAGAGCATGAAGGTCCAGTCCTGGGCCTCCAGACCACCCTGTCCGGGCTTGATGGTCACGATGGCATCGCCGTGATCGAACTCACCGGTAAACCAGCTCGAAAGCTCAAGCTCATCGATGACACGGGCCAGGCGCTCAGCCGTGGCTGTAGCCTCCTCGCGAAGGGCGACGGCGTCGGGGTCATCCCCCATCTCTTCGGCAAGCTCCAGCGCGGCGCGGGCATCGGAAAGCTCGCCGCGCGCGGTGTCCACGGCAGCGATATCTTCCTTGGTACGCGCGATCTCCTCCATGGTGGCACGGGCGGCGTCGGCGTCATCCCAAAAGCCAGGGGCAACACTTTTGGCCTCGAGCTCGAACACGCGGGTACGCTTCTCGTCCAGGTGGAGATACGACTCGACCTCACCGAGCCGGTCCGCAAACGCGTCCAGCTCGGCGGGCGTTACCTCTAAAGCCTCAGCCATTAACGATTCCTGCCGTGGCAGTACTTAAACTTCTTGCCGCTACCGCAGGGGCACGGGTCGTTGCGGCCCACGTTGACGTACGGATCGTCGCTCTCGGACTTGCGATAGGTGGTCACCTTGCCACCGTTGTTGACGGCAGCCGGACCACCCTGGACAGCCGTGCGGGCCTGCACCTGCGCCTGCTTGCGCAGCACCGAGTCGCCGTTGTCACCATCGACCTCGGCAGGACCGGAGAAGTGCGCGCCCTCGAGCGCGGGCCCCTCCTTGTGCTCCACGGCACGCGGGGCAGCCTTGATCTCGATGCGCAGAACCGTGCGCAGGTAATCCTCGTACATGGTGTCGACGAGTATCTGGAACGCGCCGTAGGCCTCGGTCTTATACTCGACCAGCGGGTCGCGTTGGCCAAAGCCGCGCAGGCCGATGCCGGTCTTGAGGTAATCCATCTCCTGCAGGTAGTTCATCCAGCGGGTATCGATAACGCGCAGCATGACCTGGGTGTTGAGCTCGCGCATCAGGTCCTCGCCCAAGCGTTCGGCCTTCATGTTGTAGCACTTCTCTACGTAAGCCAGGACATCGGCAGCCAGGGCCTCATAATCCTCGTCGGGGAACTTCGGCGTATCGATGTGGCCGGTGAGCTCCACAACCCACTTGCGCAGGCCCTCCAGGTCGCGCTCGCCATCGTGACTGTCCTTGGTGCAGAACTCCTGCACGCAGCGGTACACGGTGTCGTGCATGACCTCGGTGATGTGGTCGGTCAGGTCCTTGCCGTCCAGAATCTTATTGCGCTCGGCGTAGATGACCTGGCGCTGCTTGTTCATGACGTCGTCGTACTCAAGGACGCTCTTACGCATGGAGAAGTTGATGCTCTCGACCTTGTGCTGGGCGCTCTCGACGGCCTTGGAGATGATCTTGTGCTGGATCGGCATATCGTCGCCCATATCGGCCGTGACCATCATCTTGGAGACGCGGTCCATCTTGTCGCCGCCAAACAGGCGCATCAGATCGTCCTCGAGCGACAGGTAGAACTGGGTCTCGCCCGGATCGCCCTGACGACCGGAGCGGCCGCGCAGCTGGTTGTCGAT
>CABUVH010000134.1 GCA_902494935.1 uncultured Collinsella sp. | reverse complement strand
GGAGGCCGTGTTTAGCAAGGCTGACAAAAACGACATTCGAACGTACGAGGGCACCGAGGAAGAGCGTGCCGATGGAGGCAAGATTGCCGACATTATGAGCCTGCCCGAGACTGTTGTCCTTTCGCTCAACCAGGGCATCGACGCCAACTCCATGGGCGACATGATGGGCTCGTCCAGCGAGAAAGACGACAACGCTGCCCAGGCCATGCCCACCCCCGAGCAAATGGCAGCGATGACGCCCGAGCAGCTCGCCGAGATGCAGCAGAAGGCCGCGGCGGCGCAGAACATGCAAAAGCAGATTGATGCCGACGGCGGTAAGATCACTATGAAGAGCCTGCGCCTGGGTGTCGAGGGCGGTCTGGTAGACCAAAGCAAGCTCGTCGAGGGCGCCAACCAAATGGCGGACAAAATGGGCTCCATGTCGGGCTCCATCGTCACCCAGCGCGCCGTGAGCTATGTACAGGACGAGTACAAGGCGCAGGGCATCGACCCCGCCGACGTGCAGAACGCCTACCTGAGCCGCATGGCGACCACGATGTTTGGACTGTGCCTCGTGTCGCTCGTCGCCACCATCCTGACCGGTGCCGTGGCTTCGCGCACCGCCTGCTCCATCGCCCGCGACCTGCGCCGCGAGACCTTCAACAAGGTTATGCACTTCTCGCCGGCCGAGGTGGGCAAGTTTAGCCAGGCCTCGCTCATCACCCGCTGCACCAACGACATTCAGCAGATCCAGATGGCCGCAACTCTGTTTATCCGCATGTGTCTGATGGCCCCCGTCATGGGCATCGTCGCCGTCATGCGCGTCCTGGCCAACCATACCGGCCTGGAGTGGACCATCGCCGTTGCCATCATCGCGGTCTCGGCCGTCGTCGGCGTGCTTATGGGCCTCACCATGCCCAAGTTCAAAAAGATGCAGAGCTTTGTGGACCGTGTGAACCTTACCGCCCGCGAGCTGCTCGACGGCCTTATGCCCATCCGCTCGTTCAACCGCGAGGAGCATGAGCTCGAGCGTTTTGACAAGGCATCACTCGAACTGATGACCACGCAGCTCTACACCAACCGCGCCATGAGCTTTATGATGCCGCTCATGATGCTCGTCATGAACTGCATCACCGTGCTTATCGTCTGGTTTGGCGCGCAGGGCGTGTCCGACGGCGTGATGCAGGTCGGCAACATGATGGCGTTTATCTCCTACACCATGCAGATCGTCATGGCGTTTATGATCCTCACCATGGTTTCGGTCATCCTGCCCCGCGCCGAGGTCGCAGCCGAGCGCGTGGAAGAGGTCGTCACCTGCCCTACGAGTATCAACGACCCCGTCTCGCCCAAACTGCCTGCTGCCAGCGCGCCGCGCGGCGAGCTCACCTTCCGCGACGTGAGCTTCCAGTATCCCGATGCCCGCGCCGACGTCATCAGCGGCGTGAACTTCACCACGCATGCCGGTCAGATGCTCGGCATTATTGGCTCCACGGGCTCGGGCAAGTCCACGCTCGTGCAGCTGATTCCGCGCCTGTACGACGTCACGGGCGGCAGCATTTCGCTCGACGGCATCGACGTGCGCGACATGACCCTTTCCGAGCTGCGCCGCCGCATTGGTTACATCCCGCAGCAGGGTCGCCTGTTCTCGGGCACCGTCGAGAGCAACCTCAAGTTTGCCGGCGACATGGTGAGCGATGATGATATGCGCCAGGCGGCACACATCGCCCAGGCCGAGGACTTTATCGCCGAGCGCGAGGGCGGCTACGACTCCCCCATCAGCCAGGGCGGCTCCAATGTTTCGGGCGGTCAGCGCCAGCGCCTGGCCATCGCCCGCGCGTTGGCCAAAAAGCCCGAGGTCGTGGTGTTCGATGACTCGTTTAGCGCGCTTGACTACAAGACCGACGCGCGCCTGCGCGAGGAGCTGGCCAAAAACGTCACCGACGCCGCGCTCGTGGTCGTGGCACAACGCATCGCGACCATCATGCACGCCGACCAGATCATCGTGCTCGACGACGGCCACGTGGTGGGCACCGGTACGCACGAGGAGCTGCTGCGCAGCTGCCCGGCGTACCTGGAGATCGCACAGTCGCAGCTTTCCGCCGAGGAGCTGGGGCTTACCCAAGAAGAAATTGCAGCCGTCATGGAAGGAGGCGAGCGCTAATGGCAGACGAGACCAAGACTCAGATTCCCAAGCCCACCCGCCAGCGTGGTCCCATGGGCCGCATGGGCGGCATGCGTCGCGGCGAAAAGGCCAAGGACTTTAAGGGCACCATGAGGCAGCTGCTCGGCTATATCGGCCAGCACAAGGTTGCCGTGTTTGTCGCCGTCGCCTTTGCCGTATGCTCGGTCATCTTTAACATTGTGGGACCCAAGGTACTCGGCCAGGTTACGACCAAGCTGTTCGAGGGCCTGGTTGCCAAGGTCAACGGCACCGGCGATGTCGACTTTAACTGGATCGCCAAGACGCTCGGCTTTTTGCTCTGCCTGTATCTGGCGAGCTCTGCCTGCAGCCTGATCCAGGGCTGGCTCATGACCGGTGTCACGCAAAAGATCTGCTACCGCATGCGCAAGGAGATTGCCGCCAAGATTGCCGTCGTGCCGATGAGCTACTTCAACGGCCACAGCAAGGGCGACGTGCTCAGCCGCATCACCAACGACGTCGATACGCTGGGTCAGTCGCTCAACCAGAGCGTGACGCAGCTCATCACGTCGGTGACGCAGATTATCGGCGTGCTCGTCATGATGCTGTCGATCAGCCTGCCGCTCACCGGTGTCACCGTGCTCACGCTGCCGGCCGCCGCGATTATCTTAATGGTGATGATTCACTTCTCGCAGCCGTACTTCCGCGAGCAGCAGCAGGTCCTAGGCACCGTCAACGGCATTATCGAGGAGGATTTTGCCGGCCAGAACGTCATTCAGGTGTTCGACCGCGCCGAGGCCTCGATCGAGGAGTTCGACCGTCAAAACGACCGCCTCTTTATTAGTGGCTGGCGCTCGCAGTTCCTGTCGGGCCTGATGATGCCGCTTATGAGCCTGGTGGGTAACATAGGCTACGTGGGCGTTGTCGTGGTGGGCGCACAGCTCGCACTGACCGGCAACGCCACGCCCGGCGACATCCAGAGCTTTATCCAGTACGTTCGCAACTTTACGCAGCCCGTGCAGCAACTGGGCAACGTGAGCAACACGATGCAGTCGATGGCAGCCGCCACCGAGCGCGTCTTTGAGTTCCTGGCCGCGCCCGAGGAGGAGCAGAAAGCCGACGCGCAGATTCCCGAAAAGCGCCCCGGCCATGTGGAGTTTGATCACGTCAAGTTTGGCTATACGCCCGACAAGACCATCATCCACGACTTTAGCTGCGAGGCACAGCCCGGCCAGACCATCGCCATCGTCGGTCCTACCGGCGCCGGCAAGACCACGCTCATTAAGCTGCTGCAGCGCTTCTACGATGTGGACGGCGGTTCGCTGCGCGTCGAGGGTGTCGACGTGCGCGACTGGGACCGCGCGGCGCTGCGCGGCGAGTTTGCCATGGTGCTGCAGGATACCTGGCTGTTTAACGGCACCATCCGCGAGAACATCCGCTACGGACGCCCCGATGCAAGCGATGCCGAGGTCGAGGCCGCTGCACGCGCCGCACGCTGCGATCACTTTATCCATACGCTCGCCGGCGGCTACGACTTTATGATCAACGAGGAAGGCACCAACCTGTCGCAGGGCCAGCGCCAGCTCGTGACCATTGCCCGTGCCATTTTGGCCGACCGCCCGGCGCTAATTCTGGACGAGGCAACCTCCAACGTTGACACTCGTACCGAGGAGCTTATTCAGCGTGCCATGGATGCGCTGATGCAGGGCCGTACCAGCTTTGTTATCGCGCACCGCCTGTCCACGATCCGCAACGCCGACGTGATCTTGGTAATTCGCGACGGCGATATCGTCGAGAAGGGCACGCACGACGAGTTGCTCGCCCAGGGCGGCTTCTACGCCGATCTGTACAACTCGCAGTTCGACGAGGCGGCGTAAATTCTGCCGCGGGGAACGAATAACGCCCGAGAACGGGGGCGCAGGACAACCTGCGCCCCCGTTTTTGCTCTGCGGCCCTCAAACCGTCTCCCCTGGGACCTGATTGGCAGCCCCTTCGAGGCCCCGTGGGCAAAAAAGGGCAAATATGAGTACTGTTGCCTTTTTAGTAACAGCCAAAACAGCCCCAAATGCCGCCCTCGCAGCTTGCATGCGCCTCTCAATTAGTCAAACAGCTCTATAGCGGGCTAATATGCGTCGACGTTAATGAACATATTTGCTGTTATGTCCATTGTTTTGCGAAAGTAATATGGCACTACAATAGCAACAGTACTCATATTTGGCATTTTTTCCCACTGGGCTTGGAAAGCGCCGAAGACCTACCGATGCCGGCAAGCAAACCACATCCTGGTGCAAGGGGGACAGGTTAATCTGCACCAACCTGGTGCAAAGTAACCTGTCCCCCTTGCACCAACCCCTTGGCAACCCCGGCAACGTCGACGTCTTGGAAACGACAGACACTATGACCCAATCCGAGGGCACGGAAACGACAGGAGCCCCCGCTCGTGACCGCGGGTCGGGGCTGCGACAATGTTGTTGAAGTGCCAGAGGCGCAGCCGCGCCGCAACGAGGTTGGGAGGCTCCCGTGCCTAGATATTCTACCGCCTTCGGAATGGACGTACACCTCAGGTCCACCACCGTCTGCGCGCTCGACGCGGAGACGGGCGAGGCCGTGACGAGGAGGTTCCGCGGCAACCCCTGGGGCGAGGTCGCGGAGTGGATGTCGGGCTTCCCCGGCCCGTCGCTCGCCGCCTACGAGAGCGGCTACCTCGGCTTCGCCCCGCAGAGGGAGCTCTCCGGGCTCGGCGTCGACTGCGTCGTCGCGGCCGTCTCCAAGGTCCCGAGGTCGGCCGCCGACTCGGCCTCCAAGAACGACAGGAACGACGCCGCCAGGATGGCCAAGGCGATACTGTCGCACGACGTCACCCCGGTATGGGTGCCGTCCCCCGAGATCGAGG
>CABUVH010000133.1 GCA_902494935.1 uncultured Collinsella sp. | reverse complement strand
GGCGGCGGCAGCGAGCCCGGCGGCAACGCCAGAGCCGTCGCCCGTGTCGGCGAGTTTTCCGGTCGAGCCCTTGCTCTTGTTGCCGCCGCCGTTCTTGTCGGCGCCGTCTGCGTTGGAACCCGTGCCGCTACCGGTGCCGCCTGCACTGCCCGAGGCCGCTACGGTAAAGCTTGCGGCTCCATCGCTGGCGAGCGTGTAGCTCTGCGCCGCGTCGCCCAAGAGACCGTTCACGCGCACCCAGTACGTTCCCGCGGTAAATGCCTCGCCCTCGGCCATCGCCGTTCCCGGAGCGCCGTTCGCGTCGTGCACAAACTCGAGCTGGGCCGTGCAGGCATCGGTTTCGAGCTTGCCCTCGAGTGATGCCGCAATCTTGGCGCGCACGTCTTCGCCGGCCTTAAGGCCTTCGAGTCCCTCAAAATGGGGCGTCAGCGCGCGTGGATCGATATCGATGGGCACGGAGCCCCGCAGCTCCGTAACGGTCTCGTTGCCCAAGGCGTCGACATCCACATATTCGATGGCAAACGCATGGCCCGAAGCTGCCACGTTGAGTACGTTGCTGCTGTCGACGAGGCGGAAATGACCCTCGCCAACGGTCTTGCCATCCTGGAATGAGGCATCGCTCAGCGAGTCGCCGTACGTCATGCGCATGCGGGTCGGGAGATAGTACGGGAGATAGTACGAAGCCGTCTGCTTGTGCTCCGTATCGTAATTGCGCTGGTAGATGCTCCGGGCCAGCGCCGCATCAACAAAGTCGGATGCGATGATGCCAATGTGCTTGAGGTAATCTGACTTTGTATCCTCGATGCCGCTGGGATTGATGTACGGGCTCTTATACAGATGCTCGTTGACTACTCGTGCCGAGGTAAAAGGATTGCCTCCGTGCGACAAGCCCGTGCAGCTGGTGTAGTTGATAGACCAGCAACGCTCCAGGACTTTCTCCTTGGCCCCGTTATCGTCCTCGACATCTACCTCGTTGCGCGTGCGCCCGGTCGTTTCCTTCAGCGCATTATCGACCCAGCTGAGCTTGTCGGTTCCCGTGAGTTTGTACTTGTCCTGGGCGTATACCTTGGTGCAATAGGGCTCTTTGTCGCCTGTTTCCCCCGCGGCTTCAAAGCCCCGCGCGTCTTGGACGAGACACATGGAACTGCTGTCGGTGTGCACTGCGATTTTGTTATCCCATTCGGTGAGGTCGAGTCCCCACGTGTGGCCGCTTACGCTGTCGCCGTCGAGTCCAAATCGACGTAGCAGGACGATCTTTCCGCGCACCTCGCCCAGTGTGGGAACGCGGCTCGACGTATAGAACAGTTTGGGGTTGTCGTCCAAAACCTTGGCGAAAGCCGTCGTAACACTTTCGTCGGTAGCCTCGTCGTTGCCTCGTGATACAAGCATGATGAGCGCTTCTGTCGGGTTTTCGTTCAAAAACGTTTTGAAGTAGCCTATGGCATCGGAAAGATGCAAAAAGTACGCGTCTTTTTTGAGCAGGTAGTACATCCCATGGTCGATGCCAGGGTTGTCGCCCTTTCCGAGACGGATATCAAAATAGCGAATGCCTTCGAGCAGCTGCGTGGGAATGTAATCCTGCTGGCATTTTACTTGCGAGGATTGGGGCTCAGTGTCGTTGTCCACGCTGCAGGTGCCCGAATCGTGCGTACCCGGGATGCTCAGCTCGTCGAGGAACTTGTTGTCCTCGACGTATTTCATCCAACATGGCCCATCGACGTAGCTGCTGTACGTGATCCAGTCGAGGCTGCTAACCGTGGCATCGTTCTTTTTCATATCGTAACCGATAAGTTCGAGCTCCCACGGAATGCTCTTACTCTTACTCTTATGGCAGATCTTATTGTTGTCCTGGTCTTCGCCGTTCGATTCTATTGCCAGGTACTTAATGTCTTTTTTCTCGGTTTCTTTCTCGACCGTGCGGTCTCGGATGATATAGGTTCCGTTTGATTGACGCTCGAACGCAAAAGAGCGACTGGGCTTGCCGTCATGCTCGCCACTCCATACGTGGATGACCTTTCCGTCTTTGTCCGAGTCGCCATCGACCGACCAAATGCTGTAGCCCGTCTTTTTATGCTCTTCGAAATTGAGCAAGGTGCGGATAGCATACCAGTTTGTATCGTCATTCTTGGTCGTTACGTTCTCAAGGATGAGCTTGCTGGACGTGCCGTCATTAAACAGATGGCAGACGTTGCCGATGACGTTGCCGTCTTCGTTGACGCTCGCGGTGCGAAAATAGCCCGCGGGGCGAAGGCGAATGACGAAATTGTCGAGGCTGACCGACGCTGTGGCAGCGTCGTCTGCAAATGCCGCTCGTGGGCAAATGCCCAATGCCGCGGTTTCGGGCAGGCTTGCAAGTGGCGACAACGCCGCGAGTCCAAGGCCCAACGTAAATGCTCGGCGGCTGATGGCGTGGTGTTCGGTCATAACTTCTCCATTCGTAGAGTGCGGTTATGCGATAGTTTTGGTCACTATACTGCTCAGATGTTTAAAGATGCTGGTTTAATTGTCTGCGCGGCGCAATAAATCGGCGGGCGGACGTGTTGGGGTGTTTGTCGTTTTCGTACTGTTGCTACATTTGGAGCGGTTCCGGCGTCCGGCATCCTCGCGTTCGTTGGCTACCGGCATAAGAAAGGGAGGGTCGGTTTACCGGCCCTCCCTGGGTACGAAGCGCTGGGGTACCGCCGCTTGTTAGCACTGCGCCCGTGTTTCCCGCTGCGCTCGCCAGTCGCTTAATGCTTGATCTCGATATCGTCGAGCTTGACGTCCATGGCCTCGGTCTTGGCCTCGGCGATGTCGTCGGCAAACTCCAGAGACTTCATCATGGTCTCGACGGCGTCCTTGTGTTCCTCGACGTTGTCGATACGCACATACACGCTGCCACCGTCAACGTCGGTGAAGCACTCGGTCGTCACGCCGCCCGAGTGCGTAAAGTAGGCGCTGCGCCAGGTCTTGCCGTTGTACTTAACGGGATCGCTCTCGGTCCATCCGGAGTTGGCCTTCCACTTTGCCTCGTAGTCGAACAGTTCATCGGCGTTCTTGTCAGGATCGAAGACGGGGATGAAGCGGTCACTGGCATGCTCGCTCTCGGTGAACTTAAACTGGGCCCTGTCGGCGGTATCGCCTGCAACGTCCGTGATTTCGACGCCCTCGGGCACCTCGACTTTAAACCAAATGAAGTCAGTCCTCATATCCACGGCTGGCTTTTCCGCTCCACCGCCACCGCCTCCGCCGCTGCCGGTAGCGCCGCCGCTGCCACCGCAGCCCACCAGGGCAACTGCGGCAAAGAGGCTTATGCAGAGGGTGAGAATCGCAAAGGCCTTCTTTTTCATGGTCGTGTCCTCCTCGATCTGTAACCGCCCACGGATTACCTGCCTTTACTGTACGCGTGGACGGCTCGCTAGGGTGGGCCATGTGTCCCATTCTGAGGGCCGGATTTGCGCCGTTAAGTGGCAATATGTTCGGGCGCAAAAGAGGGGAGGGCTGGTGCTGTCGGCCCTCCCCGGGTTGGGCGCCCGTTGTTTTAATGGGGCGCATGTGCGCGGGTGCGCGTAGGCGCGTGCGGGTGTCCCGTTACTTGATCTCGATGCTCGAAATCTCGACTTCGCGTGCCTCGGAAACTGCCTCTTCCATGTCATCGGGGAACTCGATGGAGTTGAGGAGTGCCTCGGCTTCTTTCTTGTGCTGGTCGAAGTTCGAGATGAGGACGTAGACGCTTCCCGGCTCAACATCGGTAAAAAGCATGGTTGAGATGCCGCTGTTGTCCTCGTATGTTCCGACGAGCCACGTCCTGCCGTTATACTCGACGGACCCGCCATCCTTCCACTGGAACGTATCCCCCTTCTTTTCCGCCTGGTCGGCGTGGGATTCCTCGGCCGTCAGCGCTTTTTTCCAAACGGGGATAAAGCGATCGGCCGAGGCGTTCTCGTCTTCGGGGAAGGTGAGCTGGACCCTGTCGGCATTCTTGCCGGCAGAGTCGCTTACGCCGACGCCCTCGGGCATCTCGACCTTAAACCAGATGTAGTCGGTCTTCTTGGCGACGGGGGCCTTTTCCTTGCTCTCGCTCTTGGGGGCGCTGCCGCCGCCCGATGCGCTCCCGCCGCAGCCCACAAGGGCGAGCGCGGCAAAGAGGGCGATGCAAAGGGAAAGGATTGATAGGGTCTTTTTCATCATGGTGGCGTCCTCCTTGTCTGCCAGGGACATCGTGTGCCGCGGATCGCTGGGGCGGCGGTTACGCATGCGCATGATGTCTTTGTTTACTGTGCGGTTATTCTTCCATTCGTCGTCCGGTGCCGTGATGAGCTTGCCCCAACATAGGGCTCCTTACCTATATGTATGCCCCAGTTGCCGCTGCCCGGAAGTCTCGAAAGGTGGGCCATGTGTTCCATGTTTGCGGTGCCGACGCCTATCGTTCGTCATAGAAATCCGCGATGGCCAGGTGCGCTGACGCTTATGTACTTATGGGCTAGACTTAGCACCATTATGTGATCGATGCGGTCGGTCGGCGGTTTCCACCCGACCGATGTATATGACTTGAAGGTGCATGCGTATGAGCCAAGAGATGATGGACAAGACCTGCCGCGGGTTTGCCGAGGCGCTTGCCGCGCGCGAGCCGGTTCCCGGCGGTGGCAGCGCGAGCGCCTTTGTGGGCGCGCTGGGCGCCTCGCTGTGCGGAATGGTTGCCCGCTACGGTGCGACTAATCCCGCGCTTGCTGATCGTGCGGATGACCTGACGCGCGCGTTTGCCCAGGCTGATGAGCTGGCCCAGGAGCTTGTCGAGTTGGTTTCCGAGGACGTTCGTGCCTACAGGCGGGTGTCCGCGGCGTACGGTATTCCGCGTGACGATCCGGCTCGAGCGACCGCGATTCAGGATGCGCTGCATGTGGCCGCTATGCCGCCGTATCGCATTATGGATGCCTGCGGGCGTGCGCTGGCGCTGCTCGAGGACATGGCCGACAAGGGTTCGCGTCAGCTGCTGTCCGATGTGGCGTGCGGTGCCGTGTTCTGCCGTGCCGCTATGCAGGGCGCGAGCTTGACGCTCTTTGCGAACACCACGTCTATGAAAGATCGCGTTCGTGCCGAGGAGCTCGAGACGGCGTGTGATGAG
>CABUVH010000132.1 GCA_902494935.1 uncultured Collinsella sp. | reverse complement strand
GACAAGGATCCTGTCAAGTGCGACGATGCCGTCCGTTTTGACAAGATTACCTATCACGAGGTTCTCGTCCGCGGTCTGCAGGTTATGGATTCCACGGCTACGGCACTGTGCCAGGACAACCGTATGCCGATTTTGGTCCTCAACATCGATGGCGAGGACACCGTCAAGCGCGCGCTTTCGGGTGAGCCCGTCGGCACGCTCGTCTATCAGGAGGATTAAGCATGGCAGAGAACATCACCGCCCACATGGACAAGTCGCTCGAGTCCCTCAAGCACAACTTCTCCAAGGTTCGCACGGGCCGCGCCAACGCTAACATTCTGTCCGACATCTCGGTCGATTACTACGGTGTCCCCACGCCGGTTACCCAGGTTGCCGCCGTTAAGACCCCCGAGGCCCACATGTTGCTCATCGAGCCCTGGGATAAGGCGCTCGTCAACGCAATCGTGAAGGCTATCAGCGCTTCCGATCTGGGCATTACCCCCAACTCTGACGGTACCGTCGTGCGCCTGCCGTTCCCGGCTCCCACCGAGGAGCGTCGTCGCGAGCTCGTCAAGGAGTGCCGCGAGTATGCCGAGCAGGCCAAGGTCTCCATTCGCAACATCCGTCGTGACTTTAACAACAAGCTCGAGCGCGACGAAGATCTCACCGAGGACGATGTCCGTCGCGAGCAGGCCAAGGTCCAGAAGCATACCGATGAGTATGTTGCCAAGGTCGAGGAGCTTCTGAAGGAAAAAGAAGCCGAGGTCATGGAGATCTAAGGTGCAATACGACGAGAACAAACTGGTCGAGTACTTTGCCGACGCCCCTGCGGGCGTCGGTTTTTCCGACCTTGACCTCAATAAGATTCCGCATCATATTTCGTGCATCATGGACGGTAACGGTCGCTGGGCCACAGCGCGCGGTCTTGCCCGCACCGAGGGCCACAAGGCCGGTATCGTCTCCCTGCGCGAGATTATTACCGCATGTGTGCGCTTGGGCGTCGACGTCCTTTCGGCCTATGCGTTTTCCACTGAAAACTGGAATCGTCCACAGCACGAGGTCAACGTTTTGATGCATCTGTTTGCCAAGACGTTTATCGATGAGTTGCCGCTGCTTAAGCGCGAAAACGTGCGCGTTGTCTTTTTGGGCGATATTTCCGCACTGCCCAAGAAGACCCGCGATGTCTTTGAGCGCGGTCTTGCCGAGTGTGCCGACCACACCGGCATGACACTGGCGCTTGCCGTCAATTACGGCGCCCGTGCCGAGATCACCCGTGCCGTCCGTCAGATTGCGCTCGACGCCGCTGCCGGCAAGATCGACCCTGCCGCCATCGACGATGATATGGTTGCCTCCCATCTCTACACCGCTGGGCTGCCCGATCCGGAGCTTGTGATTCGCACCTCCGGCGAGCTACGCCTTTCGAACTATCTGCTGTGGCAGGTTGCCTATTCCGAGTTTTATGTCACCGATACCTATTGGCCCGACTTTGATCGCTGGGGCCTTGTCGACGCCATTTTGGCCTACCAGGGCCGCGACCGTAGGTTTGGTGGACTGAGCAAGACCGAGGAGGCTTAATCGTGTCCGATCGTCCCAAGGCGTCTGCTCCCAAGACGTCATCTCCCAAGGCGCCTTCCGCCAAGAGCGGCGCGGCTACGACTTCGTGGTTGGCCGGCTTTATTACCCGCGCCGCCGCAGGTATCGTCTACGCCGTCGTGTTTATTCTCTGCTTGGTTTTGGGTATCGTTCCCACTGCCATCTTCGTCTCCGTCATGAGCGGCCTGTGCTGCTATGAGTTTTTCCGCATGACGAAGCTCGATGGCAAGGTGGCCAACGAGCGCCTGGGTATCGCTGCCGCCGTGCTCTTTCCGCTCTCGGCGCTGGGCGACTCGCTGCTGTTGAATGCCCTGCTTTTTGCACTGATGCTTGCGGTGGGTATTTGGTACGTCTGGTCGTCGCGTACCCGTATATCCGATGTAGCCGTGACGCTCATGGGCCCCATCTACACCGGTTTTATGCTGTCGGCCATCGTGCTGCTGCGCGATGCCGTGCCCGGTTTTGCCGGCGCCCTGCTTTCGGTGGGTGTTTGCGCGTCTCTCTGGGTCTCCGATTCGTTCGCCTATATCGTGGGTAGCCGTATCGGCAAGCACAAGATGGTCCCCAAGATTTCTCCCAAAAAGAGCTGGGAGGGCTTTTTCGGCGGCATCTTGGGCTCGGTTCTCATCTGGCTTATTTTGTGGGCGACCCATTTCTATAAGCTGAGCTTGCCCTATGCGCTGCTGTGCGGCGTGGTCGTGTCCATCCTGGGCGTTATCGGCGACCTCATCGAGTCACGCATCAAGCGTGGCGTGGGCGTCAAGGATTCCGGCAATCTGATTCCGGGCCATGGCGGCATGCTCGACCGTAGCGACTCGCTTATCTTTGGCTGCATTACCGCGCAGCTGCTTTTGATGATCGGAGGCGTGCTGTAATGGCCTTTCAGACGACGTACAGCCCCGATGGCCGTCTGCGGGTTGCAATTTTGGGCTGTACGGGCTCTATTGGCACCCAGGCGCTCGATGTTTGCCGTCAGCATGCCGACCGTCTGCAGGTGACGGCGCTTTCCGTTAATTCCAGTACCGCTGAGCTTGTTGCGTTTGCCCGTGAGTTTTCTGTTCCGGCCGTTGCCGTGGCCGACACCTCCCACGGCGCGGACGCTGTGCTGCAGGAGCTGCCCGAGGGCACCGAGCTCGGTGTTGGTGCGCAGGCAGTTTGTGAGCTCGCACGTCGCGATGACGTCGACTGTGTGCTTGTTGCCATTGTGGGCGCTGCCGGGCTTGAAGCGAGCCATGCGGCGCTGACCTCGAACAAGCGCCTTGCCCTCGCCAATAAGGAGTCGCTCGTCGTTGGCGGTGACTTGCTGATGCCGTTGGCGCAGCCGGGTCAGCTTATCCCGGTCGACTCCGAGCACTCCGCCATCTACCAGTGCTATCTGGGGGAGAATCCGCGCGAGGCTCACTGCATTTGGCTCACTTGCTCGGGTGGTCCGTTCTTTGGTCGTACGCGCGACGAGCTCAATCGCGTGACACGCGCCGATGCGCTGGCACATCCCACGTGGGCCATGGGCGCTAAGATCACCATCGACTCCGCGACTCTTATGAACAAGGGCCTGGAGCGTATCGAGGCGATGCATCTGTTTGGTTGCGACCTCGACTTTATCAACGTGGTCGTTCAGCGTCAGTCAAAGATTCATTCGTTGGTCGAGTTTGCCGACGGCTCCGTGATGGCGCATCTCGGTGCGTCCGACATGCGCATTCCCATCCAGTTTGCCTTTTCGTATCCCGAGCGCTGGGATACTCCGGCGCCGCGAATCGATTTTCGTGAGTTGGGGCAGCTTACCTTCGACGCGGCCGATATGGACACGTTCCGCTGCCTGGCGCTGGCCGAGCGCGCCGGCAAGACGGGCGGCACCATGCCATGCGTACTGAATGCCGCCAACGAAGTTGCTGTCGATGCCTTCCTGCACGATGCCTGCACCTTTACCGATATCGACCGCATCGTGGAGTCGTGCATGGATGCACACGATACGCAGGCGGTCGCATCGTTTGAGCAGCTTCGCGATATCGATACGTGGGCTCGCGCCAAGGCCGCCGAGGTGCTTGCTGCAACCCGTTCCTCATCGTAAGGATTGCTTTTCGTTTTATGGATACTGTTCTGAGTGTTCTTTCCTCGGTTTTTTGGGGCCTTTTGATGCTATCCGTCCTCGTGTTTCTGCATGAGGGCGGCCACTTTTTGGCGGCTCGTGCGTGCGGCGTGCGTGTCACCGAGTTTTTCTTGGGCCTGCCGTGCCGCTTCGACATTCACCATACGTCGCGTCGCATCGGTACCAAGTTTGGCGTGACGCCGCTGCTGCTGGGTGGTTATGCCGCTATCTGCGGTATGGACCCGACCGATGCCTCGTGCGCCGACCGTGTGCTTGCGGCGATCTATCGTCATGGTCGCGTTTCGGTTGCAGATCTTTCCGTCGAGCTGGAGCTGCCCGAGGAGGATGTTCTCGAGGCTTGTGCCTTGCTTTTGGGCTGGGGTTCCATTGCGCCTTGGTACGAGGAAGGGGAGAAGCCTTCACCCAGCTACTATCCGGTTAGGTACCAGACGCTGCCGCGCGACGCTGCAGGATATACCACCTTTGACGGCCGCCGGTTTGATCGAGAGCATGCAACTGCCGAGGGCGATGTGTGGGAGCTGCCGGTAGCCGCTTCGGAGTTTCTTGAGCAGGAGCGTTCGCATACCTATCTGGGACAGGGTTTTCTCAAGCGTGCCTTTATGCTGCTCGCGGGTATTCTCGTCAATATTCTGACGGGTTTTTTGCTGCTTATGAGCATCTACTCTGTCGCCGGCGTATCGGTTCCGGTCGATAGCAATGTGATCGGTCAGGTCGACGAAGGCTCAACTGCTGCCAAGGCGGGCATCGAGGCCGGTGACGCAATTCTTTCGGTCGACGGCGTGTCCTGCTCTAGCTGGATGGATGTATATGATGCCATCGGCAAGGCTGCAGGTCAGGGCGATTTCGCCATTGAGTACCAGCGCGGCGGCAAGAATCTTTCGACCTCGGTTGCGCTCAAGGAGGGCGAGCGTTTGGGCGTTTATGCCTCCACGCAAGTGGTCCATTTGGACCTCATTACGTCGGCTCGCTTGTCGTTCTCCTATGTTCAGCAGACAGCTGAGGGCGTGATGCGCCTGCTGCAGCCGCAGCATACGATGGAGATACTCGATCAGTCCTCCTCGATTGTGGGCATCAGCGTCATGTCTTCTCAGGCGGCGGCAGCCGGTCCTGCGACGTTCTTGACGTTTGCCGCCCTCATTTCGTTCTCGCTTGGCTTTATGAACCTGCTGCCCATCCCACCGCTCGATGGCGGTAAGCTGGTTATCGAGATCATTCAAAAAATCGCGGGCCGCGAGCTTCCGCTCAAGGTCCAGACGATTGTGAGCTATGTGGGCATCGCACTCTTTGCGCTGCTGTTTGTCTATATGCTTCGTTCCGACATCCTTCGATTTATTCTGTAGGGGAGTGTTTGGATTGTCTTTATCCCATCCTTTGCCGCGCGAGCTGACGCGCCCCGTGCATGTGGGCGGCGTGCAGATCGGTGGCGG
>CABUVH010000131.1 GCA_902494935.1 uncultured Collinsella sp. | reverse complement strand
GTCGCTATTTTGGGCGGTTCCCTGGGCGACTTTGGAGAGCCCGCCATCGCCGCGGGTGCGGACGTTGTCGTGACGGGCGAAGCGGGCTACCACGTGGCGCAAGATCTTGCCTTGCGCGGGCTGCCGGTGATCTTGCTCGGCCACGACCGCTCCGAGGAGCCGTTCGTTGATATATTGATGAACTCTGCAGTTGACGCCGGGGTCGACCCCCGTCATGCGATTAAAATACTGAACCCTTGCCAATGGTGGACTGTGACAAAAGGAGAGAACTTATGAGCGCCGGCGCTACGCTACTCAAGCTGCAACAGATCGATTTGGAGCTCGCCCGCAACAAGAGCGAACTTGCCAATATGCCGGAGCTCAAGGAGCTCGCTTCTAAGCGCAAGACCTATGTGAAGCTCAAGGCCGAGATGACCAAGCTCTACGCCCAGCGCAAGGA
This sequence comes from uncultured Collinsella sp., assembly GCA_902494935.1. Taxonomy (GTDB): domain Bacteria; phylum Actinomycetota; class Coriobacteriia; order Coriobacteriales; family Coriobacteriaceae; genus Collinsella. Next base: position 4,695 of record CABUVH010000131.1, on the reverse strand, counting down.
CCTGGACATTGAGCTGGACGATCTCAACACCACCGAGATCCAGACCAACAACGCCATCGAGGCCGCCAAGAAGCGCCACGTCGACGGCTCTGACTACCGCGAGGTCCAGGATCTGGAAAACGAGCTTGCCACCCTGGCCAAACGCCTGGACAAGATTGAGCACACCCGCAAGGACGTCGTTATCGCCCACAAGGAGGCGCTCGACCGCGAGGCTCGCGCGCAGGCAATCATCGCCAAGTTCGAGGAGGGCGTGAAGGCCGATACCAAGGCCGCCCGCGCCAAGGCCGCCGACCTGCAGGCTCAGATTGACACCGCCACGAAGGAGCGCACCGCGCTTGCCGCTACGCTGCCGGCCGACGTGCTCACCGACTACGAGCGTCTGCTCAAGCAGTTCCGCGGCCTGGCCGTCGAGACCATCCAGGGCAACATCCCCACGGTCTGCCACACCGCGCTGCAGGCATCGTCCATGAGCGACCTGAACCACGACGGTAGCGAGATTACGCACTGCCCGTACTGCCACCGCCTCCTGGTGCTCCCGAGCAAGGAAGCTTAAACGATGGCGGCATCCAACAATTCAATGCAACTTGAGGGAAAAACGATCCTGCTGGGCATTACCGGCGGGATCGCCGCCTATAAGTCGTGCAACATCGTGCGCCTGCTGCAAAAGCGCGGCGCGCACGTCAAGGTCGTTATGAGCGAGCATGCCACCGAGTTTGTGGGCCCGCTCACCTTTCGTGCGCTCACCAACGAGCCCGTTGCCGCGGGCCTATTCGACGATCCCTCCGACCCCATCCACCACATTTCGCTGGCGCAGGAGCCCGATCTGGTGGTCGTGGCACCCGCGACGGCCAATATCATCGCCAAGATGGCCAACGGCATTGCCGATGACCTCATCTCCACGACGCTGCTCGCCACGCCGCGACCCATTGTGATCGCGCCGGCCATGAACAATGGCATGTGGAAGGCGCCGGCCACGCAGGCCAACATGGCCACGCTGCGCGAACGCGGTGTCCATGTTGTGGGTCCGGGTAGCGGCTACCTCGCCTGCGGCGATGTGGACACGGGGCGCATGAGCGAGCCCGAGGACATCGTCGAAGCCATCTGCGAGGTGCTCTACCCCGCGCCTCAGGACCTTGCGGGCAAGCGCATCGTGATCACGGCCGGCCCTACACATGAGCCGATCGACCCCGTGCGCTTCATTAGCAATCGGTCGTCGGGCAAGATGGGCATCGCCCTAGCAGGGGAGGCCGTACGCCGCGGCGCTGCGGTCACGCTCGTGCTGGGACCGACGTCGCTCGATGTTCCCCACGGCGTGGAGTGCGTGCGCGTGCAGACCGCCGCAGAGATGCTGCAGGCGGCGTTAAACGCCTTTCAGACGGCCGATGCGGCCATTTGCGCGGCCGCCGTCGCCGACTACACACCCGCGGCCCCTGCCGACCATAAGCTCAAAAAGGCCAACGAGCGCTTGGATCGCATCGAACTGGTCGAGACGGTCGATATTTTGGCTGAGCTCTCGCGCCAGAAGGGCGAGCGCCGTGTGATCGGATTTGCAGCCGAGACCGATAACGTCGTGGAGTACGCTGAGCGCAAACTTGCCCGCAAGGGCTGCGATGCAATCATCGCCAACGATGTCTCGCGCGCCGATTCGGGCTTTGGAACCGATACCAACAAGGCCTGGATTGTGAGCACAGCGGGTACACAGGAACTTCCCGTACTAACAAAACCCCAGCTCGCGGATACAATTTTGGACTTGCTCAAAAATATTTAAAAAAGTTCTTGCGCAAGGCCAAAGTTTCGGGTTAATATACTCCCCGTTGCGAGCGAGAGCAGAGCAACAAACAAAAGCTTCGGGACGTGGCGCAGCTTGGTAGCGCACTTGACTGGGGGTCAAGGGGTCGCTGGTTCGAATCCAGTCGTCCCGACCAGAAGTTTGCAGGTCAGGTACTTAGTGCCTGACCTTTTTTGTTTTAAGCAATTGCTTAATTTTGATTAATCAACAGGGTGCCAAAAATCACCCTGCGCGATAATCGCCTTTTGCGGCTACTTGCGCGTTTTGCACACGCTTGGGCCGATTTATTAACGCGATATGAATCTACATACGCGTAGCTGGTATACAGTCGAGTACAGACTGTATTTATCGCGGCGATTTACACAGATATAGCGACTGTAACGAACAAGCGTGTCGCTGTATTTATTCCAGTAGCTCACTTGACCGGTGGACAAGTGAGCGATTGCAACGATATGCCAACCAGGATGGGCTCCATACGAGGACGCCGCAGGGGTAATGGCGGGGGAGTGCAGCAGGCGCTCTGAGAGCCGCCATATGACCCCATTTCTCCTCAACCCGAATACCTGTGCCGCGAACCTAAACCGTTCGTACACTTGCCAAAAGATAGGCCCGCGCGGAGTCGCGCGGGCCTTGCACTAGAAAATCTAGAAGCACCAAGCGGGAAACACGTTGCCGGCACTGTTGGCACTACCGCTGCTCCAGCGACCGAAAGGGTCAACATAGATAAAGTCCGTTGAGTCACTCGGAGACACGGAACGAGTGCTGAAATAGCACACAATCTCAGGTCCAGAATACCTCGACGTCGCATAGTACTCGTACTGGGCGCCGTCAGACTGGAGGTCTCCGTAAATCTCGGTCGTCGAGAGGATAAAGACCTTGTCATTCGTTGCCGTCGGAGTGCCGGCGCTACCGCCGCCCTCGTTGTCCGTCATCTTCGTGACGGCCTTCGCCTTGGACTGGAGCTCGGCCGGCAGGAGCGCCCAGAGGTCACCGGAGTTCAGGCGGGCGCGGAGCTTAGAGGACCTCCAACCGCCGACATTGGTCTTTGTGTCGTTCAAGATGTGTTTGTATAGGACATCGTTGGTCGTCTCAAACGTCAGCCCCGCCTTGCCGCTACCGTCGGCGAGGTCGTCATGGTTGATACCGATGATGCGGTATCCGGGCATCGTGGTGTCCGCACTGCGAATCTCTCATAGAGGATATGCCACAACTTGATAATTTCGCAGCCATAAGGAAGAACCTTTTCAATGTTTCTGAGGACAGCACGATTGAAGAAGCCTCGGTCCATGAAGGAGACTTTCCCATTTACATAGATTAAGATAAGGTCGTGAATGACCAATATGAACTTGAGCATATTCCGTCCGTATTCATACTGGATGACCAAGGAAACATCATCGGCTCATCCGAAGGAGAGGAAGAACCTCTTGCCTTATTAAAGAAATACGCCGAATACAACGGATATAAAGCGGAAGGAGGCGACATCGAGTAACTATCAAAGGCCAGTTTAAGGAGCCAGCCATGAAGAAATGCCTGCCCTCCATCGTCTCAGCAGCGCTTTGCCACTCCCTTGTCATGACACCATTTGTGCCCGTTGCGGCAGCCTATGCCGACGAGGGATCTCCCGCCGAGAGCAGCGAGATCTACGTCGGAGACAATTACGACGATAATTACGATATATACCTTTTTTGAGCGCGGGCGCTGCACGGATTCATATTCCAAGGCGTGGTGCGATTCTCACGGATCTGCAAATAACCGCACCGTCCCTCACAAGGTCAAGCTGAACGCGAAGGAGGAGGCTTGCCTGCGCGATCTCTAGCTTGTTGGCACCGCTGAAGTTATCGCCGGTCTCGTGACAACCGGTCCTAGCGGCGGCTTTTTTGCAACCGCAATGACATCGTACCGACTTTTCATTTGCATGTTCTGAAAGGAAGTTGCCATGTTGTCGCAAAATCAATCGAGATACTTGAACACAATCGGCTTTGCCCTGCTTGCATTACTCTTTGCTAGCGACCTTTTGCTGAAACCGCCCAAGGAACTCGTTTCGCTTGCCATAGTCTGCATTTCCGCCCTTTACTTTACGGCAACCCTGTTCGTCGGACTAAAGGAGAGGAAAAAAGGCGCAGTCGTTGCATCTGCCGTAGGCGTGATCATAGCCATTGCCTCATTCTTTATCTGACACATTGATGATCTAGGGGCGATATCGTAGGAATACGACCGGGAGAGCCGGGACCAGATTGCCCGGATTGCCCGGTCGGCTCGCGCGACGGCGCGGCGGTTCGACAGAAAGCTCTCCGGACTTCACGCCGTTTCTGATCGCATTGTAGACAGCCATCTCGTCTTCGCAGTCGGCGAGCACGCGGTGTGCGTCGTCGTTTTGGATGTACAGTAAATCTCGAAGGTCCTCCATGCACCAGCGTCCGAGATTTGGCCATGCGCGTCGCGCGAGCTGATAAGTGTCGATTGCGATGTTGTAGTTAAAGTCCAGACCAAAGCCGTCCCAGGCAGAACGGCATTGTTTCCTTGATTATCAACTTCATCCGGGCATTTCCCGCATTCATCTGTGTGTATACGGATGAATGCGGGGTTCGATACCTTGGCGGCCTGATCGGCAGACCGCCGGGAATTCTCACTCCTCGATAAAAGCCGGCACTCGGTTAGTCCTGCGCATCTTGAAATCGCCAGTCTCGTGGGAGACGTAGAGAATGCCGTCCATCCCGTCTCGTGATGCATACGACAGGTGAACTGAACCGCAATCCGATCCATCATTGTCGAGAAGATCAAACGAATTCGGATCGCTCGTTGCGGCCAAACGACCACTCATACAAGAGCCATCGTCATTACAGATTTGCCATTCCATGTCTTCGCCTGCAAGAATCGCCATAGACGGCCTGGTCGCGCCATCGTTG
>CABUVH010000130.1 GCA_902494935.1 uncultured Collinsella sp. | reverse complement strand
GGCAATATCGCGATGGTCCGCATCGACGCGCGGACCCACAAACGACTTGACCTGCTCCACCGAGTTCACCTTGGGCAGGCGCAAGAGACGAAAAGCCCCTTCATCAAATTGCCCGGACGCCGCAAGCACCACCTCACAAGCGGTATCGCCGAGCGAGTCGGAGATAACGATAACGGTGGGACGAGCGGTGACCGGGCAATCCATGCGGGGCTCCTTTTGCGCTTACGCGCAGGCTGGCTTACTTTTTGCGGGCAAGCTCACCGATGTTGGCGATGCCGGAGAAAACGGCCTCGAAGCGGTTGAGCAGCTTAAGGCGATTATCGCGAAGCTGCTCGTCCTTGTCCATGACCATAACCTCATCGAAGAAACGGTCGATGGGCGCGCGCAGGGCGGCGAGGGCAGCAAATGCGGCCGGGTAGTCCTCGGCAGCAAGGGCGGCATCGACAGCGGTCTGAGCGGCCTCGGAGGCATCGGCAAGCGCGAGCTCGGCCTCGCCCATCAGGCTGCAGTCGTACTCCACGCCCAGCTCGGGCTTGGAGATATGCGCGGCGCGAGCATAGGCGGTCGCAAGGTTGTCGAACGTCTCGGCGTCGTTCTTGCGGGCCTCGTCGAGCGCGGCGCAGCGGGCGAAGAAGACGGACGGGGCGATGATGTGCACCGCGGAGACGGCGGCAACGGTATCGGCCGGGATCTTTTCGTCGCGGGCCATGCTCACAAGGCGGCCATGGAAGAAGTCGCGAACCTGTTGGGCGACCTCGGCGGCGTCGAACTCAATGCCCTGCTCGCTGTAGAGCTCGAGGGCGAAGTCGATGAGCGACGTGGGGTCAATCGGCAGGCGGTCGCGCAGGATGTTGATGATGCCGATAGCGGCACGACGCAGCGCATAGGGGTCCGAAGAGCCGGTCGGGGGCTCGCCGATGGAAAAGATACCGGCGATGGTATCGAGCTTGTCGGCGCAGGCCACGATGCAGCCAGCGGTGCCCTCGGGCAGCTCGTCACCGGCAAAGCGAGGACGATAGTGATCGCGAATAGCATGGGCGACCTCGTCGTTCTCCCCCATCGCGGTCGCGTAATAACCGCCCATCACGCCCTGCTGGCTCGTGAACTCGACGACGGCGTTGGACACCAGGTCGGCCTTGCACAGGTGCGCGGCGCGAGCGGCATCGGCGGCAAGATGGGCGCCCAGGTGAGCCTCGCGGGCGATAGCGAGCGCGAGCTGCTCAATGCGCTCGGACTTGGCGAGCACGCTACCGAGCTTCTCCTGGAAGGCAACCTTGGCCAAACGCTCACGGAACTCGTCGAGGGAGATCTTCAGGTCCTCCTCGTAGAAGAACTTAGCGTCGTCCAGACGGGCGCGCACGACGCGCTCGTTGCCGTCGATCACGCGCTCGGCGTTCTCGGGCTTGCTGTTGGAGACGACCACGAACTCACGCGTGAGCTTACCCTCGCCGTCATAGATCGGGAAGTAGCGCTGATTGGTGAGCATGGACTCGCAGATGATCTCGTGCGGGACCTTGAGGAACTCCTCGTCGAAGGTACCGACGAGCACCGTCGGCCACTCGCAGAGGTTGATGACCTCTTCGAAGACCTTCTTGGGCGTATCAACATGGCAGCCGGGACGGGCAGCCTCGACCTCGGCGATACCGGCAAGGATGGCCTCACGACGACGCTCAGCAGAGAGCACGCCGGCGTCCTCGAGCACCTGCTCGTAGACGGCGGGGCTGGCGACAACGTGGTCACCAGGGCCAAGTACGCGATGACCACGCGTGGTGTTGCCACTCGTCACGTCGGCAAACGACACGGGAACAACATCCTCGCCCAAAAGGCAGCAGATCCAACGGACCGGACGAACAAAGGTCGCGTGCTCGTGGCCCCAGCGCTGGCTGCGGTAGTTGGGCCACTGCAGGCCGGCAATAGTCTTCTCGCACAGAGCGGTCAGAATCGGCGTAGCCGGTGCGGAGGGAATGTTCTTCTCGGCGAACACATACTCGCGACCGTCAGTGTCCTCGCGTCGAACCAGGTCCTCGGCAGCCACACCGCACTTGCGGGCGAAGCCCTGGCCGGCCTTGGTGGCGTTGCCGTCGGCATCGAAGGCAATGTTTGCCGCGGGACCGCGCTTGACCTCATGGACCTCATCGGTCGCAGTGGCGACATCGGCCACGAGCGCAGCCAGACGACGCGGGCTCGAGATCACGCGGACCTCGCCATGGGCCAGACCGGCCTCGTCGAGGCCCTTGGCGATCATGGTGCCAAGCTGCTTGACGGCATTGTTCAACGGTGCGGAGGGCATTTCCTCCGTACCAATCTCAAACAGGAAATCCTTAGCGTCTGCCATGGCTTACGCCACCTCGCCTTCCTGGTCGGCATTCTCGTTGACTCCGGCGACCTCGGCCATGTAGGCCTCGCAGCACGCCTTGGCGACGGCGCGGACGCGCAGGATGTAGTTGGCACGCTCGACCGCGGATAGGGCACCGCGGGCATCGAGCAGGTTGAAGGCGTGGCTGCACTTCATGACACAGTCGTACGCCGGCAGCGGCAGCTTTCGCTCCAGGCAGGAATGGCACTCGGCCTCGTAGTCGTCAAACTTCTGACGCATCATCTCGACGTTGGCGACCTCAAAGTTATAGGCACTGAACTCGCGCTCGTTCTCGAGGAACACGTCGCCATAGGTCATGGGCGTGCCGTCGGGCAGGTAGCTCCACACCAGGTCGTAGACGGAGTTGACGCCCTGCGCATACATGGCGATACGCTCCAGGCCATAGGTGATCTCGACAGGCACGGGGTCGACCTCGATGCCGCCCACCTGCTGGAAGTACGTAAACTGCGTGACCTCCATGCCGTTGAGCCAGACCTCCCAGCCAAGACCCCAGGCGCCGAGCGTCGGGCTCTCCCAGTCGTCCTCGACAAAGCGGACGTCATGGTCGTTGGGGTCCAGGCCAATGGCGGCCAGCGAACCCAGGTAGAGCTCCTGGGCGTTGACCGGCGAGGGCTTGATGAGCACCTGGAACTGATAGTAGTGCTGCATGCGGTTAGGGTTCTCGCCGTAGCGGCCGTCGGCGGGACGGCGGCAGGGCTGCGCATAGCAGGTGCGCCACTCGGCGGGACCGAGCGAGCGCAGCGTGGTCGCGGTATGGAAGGTACCGGCACCGACCTCGGAGTCATAGGGCTGCATAATGACGCAGCCCTGCTCGCCCCAGTACTGCTGGAGGCGCAGGATGATGTCTTGGAAGGAAAGCGATGAAGCGTTCATGCCTCTAATATCCCCTCGTCGAAACGATTACACGGTTAGGTACTGTACTATAGCGGTTTTTAGTCGATAGCGCCGATGCGGTTGAGCGGCCAGTAGCGCACAAGCGCCACAGCGATCAAATCAGAGCGATCGACGGGACCAAAGTAGCGTGAGTCGGCAGAGTTTTCGCGGTTGTCGCCCATCACCCACACGCACCCGTCGGGAACGGTGTAGGGATAGCTTACCTGAGCGCCGGGCGCTTGGACCGAAAGTGGCCAGCTCATGCCCGTCGTATAGTCCTCGTCGAGCGCTTGGCCGTCAACGACCACCTTGCCATCCTGCAGGTCGACCGTCTGGCCGGCCGTGGCAATAACGCGCTTGACAAGAACATCATGCTCGGAGGTGCCATCGGGGTTGTGAAACACCACGATATCGCCCTGCTTGACGGGCTGACCGAGCTCGAGGCTCACCTTTTGCGCCAGGATCTGGTCGCCAATCTCGATTGTGTCCTCCATAGAGCCGGTGGGCACCACAAAGGGCTCGACCACAAAGGTGCGGATCAGGAAGGTGGCCACAAGCGCGATCGCGATGACCGCGATCCACTCAAAAGCGCCCCTCAACGCGGAATGTTGCGTAGGAACCATACTCACTCCTCGCTCTGCGAATACGAAGCGTCCAGAATCTCCTGCGCGTACGCGCGCTCCTCGGGCGTGAGCCGTGCCGTCTCGATAAGATCGGGACGCCAGCGGCAGGTACGCTCGATGGCGTTCTTGCGGCGCCAGGCATCGACCTTGGCGTGATCGCCGCTCACGAGCACCGGAGGAACGCCCTCGCCGTTGAACTCGGCGGGGCGGGTGTACTGCGCGTACTCGAGCAGGCCTCCGTCCTCGGCGGTCGAGAACGACTCGTCCACGTTGCTCATCTCGTCGCCCAGGGCGCCGGGAATCAGGCGTACGACGGCATCGGCAACGACCATAGCGGGAAGTTCGCCACCCGTGAGCACGTAGTCGCCGATCGACAGACGCTCATCGGCATACGCATACGCGCGCTCGTCGACGCCCTCGTAGCGACTGCACACAAACAGCAGGCGCTCACTTTTGAGCAGGCGCTCGGCCACATGCTGCGTAAAAGGCTCGCCACAGGGGGTAAAAAACACAACCGTGGGCTTGGGACCCTCGGAGCTAATAGCCTCGATGGCCTCTGCGATAGGCTCGACCTTCATGAGCATGCCCTGCCCGCCGCCGTACGGCTCGTCATCGACGGTACGATGGCGGTCGTGCGTCCAGTCGCGCAGGTTATACGCCTTAAAATCAAAAAGGCCGGCCTTGCGGGCACGGCCCAAGATCGACGTGGACATGACGGGCTCAAACATCTCGGGAAAGACCGAAAGGGTCTCGATCAGCATGTTTTCCTCCCTACTTGTCCATATCGATCAGGCCGTCCATAACGTGGACGGAAATTGTTCCTGTGTCGGGAAGATCGAGCACGACCTGCTCGATCACGGGAATCAGTACCTCGCCGTACCGATCGCCCTCGACAACCCAAACATCGTTGGCGGGCGTCGACATGATCTCGACGATCGTACCGAGCGAACCGAAGCGCTCGTCGACCACCTCGCGACCCATCAGGTCGGTATAGGCAGTGTCGAGCGAATCGAGCTCAAAATCGTCACGATTTGCCAGCACGTAGCATCCCGTGATGCCCTCGGCGGCCGTCAAGTCGTCAATGCCCTCAAACGAGACCAGATCGCCATCGCCCGTATCGGTGACGGACACGACCGTGCAAAAGCGGTCGCGCTTGAGCGCCGGCGGCGTCAGGGCGACGCGCATACCAGGCTCTAATACAGAAGGAAGCCCCCGCAGCGGCTGCGCGAGGACCTCCCCCTTCCTTCCGTGCGGCTTGACAACACGGGCGATGTTTTTGTCCTGGGACCTCAAG
>CABUVH010000129.1 GCA_902494935.1 uncultured Collinsella sp. | reverse complement strand
TGCTCACGCGCTTCGCGAGGGTCGCCCGAGGGAAAGGTGTGGCCGGGGCTACTGCGACGTTCTCGTTGGGTCTTGAGGGACGCTAATAAATAGACTTGTTTGATGCCGCCTCCTTTTATTGGGGCGGCTTCTTTTTGTCGAAAACCGCCACAAAGGGGGCAGGCACCTTTGTGGTGGTGGGGACGAGCTCGATGTTGTTGTGATCGTTGGGCGGCATGTTAATGGGCGGCTCTACAGAATTTCATCCGGGTTGGCGGGTTTGGTTGTTTTGGGGATACCGAGTTTGGATGACGTGAAATCGTCAACATTGTCCTTGATTCCGTCTCTGGTGTAGACGGTAACCATATAGGTGCTGTGTCCAAATTCGCTCTTGTCGCGTGTCGCCCAGGCCTGCCAGTAGGCAGTCCCGCTTCGCCCTTGGATTTTTCCGATACGGCGGAGTTCTGTTCGCTTTAATTTCCGGTCGCTATAGATGGTTCGACCGGCCTCCTCGGTGAGCCCGCACTGCCCAAGCAGCTTGTCGAGGACTTGGTTCATATGGCGCTCGTCGGTGTTTGGAGCATAGTCGTAAGCGAGGGTTATGGAGTCAAGAGGCTGGTCGTCGATCAGATAATTCATCGCCTGAGGGTCAAGGCAGAAATAAGGAGAGCATCCGTCGACCTGGCCGAGCAACGGTAACTTGGACTGCCAAAGTCCGGTGGGAATTCTATCTTCGTAGAAAACACCGCGGCAGATAAAGGAGAGCGAGGTGGCACGCGAGCCAGCGTCGACCATTCCGCATAAATCGAAGGGCGAGGCGATACCAAGGGAAAAGGGCGTGGCGACGATAAGGAAGAGCATCACGATGGGTATGGCGAGAATGGCGATGACGTTGCGACCGGTGGAATGAGGCGGCTTCATATGCGCTCCTCGAGACAAAGAGCAGGTAAGCTCGATGACAAATGAATAATCTCAGCTAACAATTCAATTTTAATCTCATAACGTGTGACAGCTGGCCGTCGAAACCGAGAACCATCACAAAGGTGCCTGTCCCCTTTGTGGTGGTGAGGAGCGCGCGGCTTCTTTTGGTAATAGTGTTAGCTGGCGGTATCATTAGTGCAGGTGGCGAAGGTTTGCATTGTGGGGTGTTTTGCCGTGAGCCGTTCTGCCCGTATTGGATTGATTGTCTTGGCGCTTGCGATCGCTGTGGTTGGCGCGGGCGCTGTCGGTATGGCATTTCTACCTGCTGCGGTGACGGAGCCGGTGGTCAAGCCTGTGACTCAATCTGTCGAACTTCTGACCGGCGACGACAAGCCCGAGACCATTACCGTTGATTTTGATGAGCAGCCGGCTGTGCTGGGTATTAGTAATTATCCACTTATTCAGCTTGGGGCTATGCGCTATACCACGGATTCTAGTCTGATCGACAGGGCGTCCGAGCTACTCAAGGGCAAAACATTTAAGCGTTGGTACGGATATGCGTCCTATCGGGCAAAAGCGAACGACATGGTTGGCGGATGCCACTCTTCCATCGAGCTGGACACTGCAAACGGCGCAAAGTTATGTGATGTCTCGTACGATCCGGGCTACGAGGGCAATGAGGGTCCGGGCATCTGCATCATGGACGGCGATGTCGCCTATGTCATGGAGGGCGACCAGACCGAGCTCAACGATTTTATGGGTCAGTGTATCCAAGATGCCTATAAACAGACCTGCTTGCCTGACCCGCAGACTGCACGCGATAGTGGGTCTGCCCGTACATGGCTGTTCGAGGATGAGATGCCCTGGACCGTCGAATCGGGAAGTACGGGTTCGGCGAAGGAGTAGAGACCGCGACCACCACAAAGGTGCCTGTCCTCTTTGTGGTGGTTTTCGGTCTGTCTCGATCTGTAACATCTTGGCCGCTAAAAGTGGGCCTGGTGTTACAGATTTAGATTTTTGATCCGGGTGTTTTCTGTTCGTCTCGATTTGTAACAGATAGAGCTCTATTTGCTGACTAGATGTTACAGATTTAGATAAACAGGTGCCGCTGGTCATTTCGTCTCGATCTGTAACATCTAGAGCCATAAACAGCCGCTAGATGTTACAGATCGAGACGGTGGTGCGCCTGGGCAGCGGCGGGCTGACATCTCAGTACCCTATCCATCAATCACTCAGAAAATCTTATATATAGAGACTTAGATCTGTGTATAAGATCGTACAAAGCTGGCAACAATACTTCTCGAACAACGTGAAGCCGCCCCGTAGGGCGGCCGCCCCAAGAGAGGTGATTCCATGAGAATCGATAAGCTAGCAATGACGTCGCGCGAGGCGCTGCAGACCGCCATGAGCACGGCTGCCGATGCGCAGGCCGGCGCGGTGGAGCCGATTCACCTGCTGTCTGCCCTGCTCGGTGCCGGCGAGCGCAATATCTCCGTGATCATCGAGCGCATCGGTGCCGACCCGGCCCAGCTCGCACGCTCCACGCAGGATGCCATCGACCACGCGCCTAAGGTTTCGGGCGAGGGCCAGCAGATGGGCCTTTCCAATGAGCTCGTCCGCGTCATCGAGAAGGCCGAGAAGAAGGCCACCAAGATGGGCGACAGCTTTGTGGTGACCGAGCATCTGCTGATGGCGCTTGCCGAGGACAAGGGCGAGGCGGGCCGCGTACTGCGCGATGCCGGCGTGACCAAGGAGCGTATCGAGCAGGTCTACGAGGAGTTGCGTGGCGATGACCGCGTGACGTCTGCCGAGGACAAGACTCAGTTTGAGGCGCTGGAGCAGTACGGCCGCAATATCTGCGACCTTGCCCGTGCCGGCAAGCTCGACCCGGTCATCGGCCGTACCGACGAGATCCGTCGTACCATCCAGGTCCTGTCCCGTCGCACCAAGAACAACCCCGTGCTCATCGGCGAACCGGGCGTCGGCAAGACGGCCATCGTCGAGGGTATCGCCCAGCGTATCGTGGCCGGCGACGTTCCGAGCACCCTGCGTGACCGCGACCTCATCGAGCTCGACATGAGCGCGCTGGTCGCCGGCGCCAAGTACCGCGGTGAGTTCGAGGACCGCTTGAAGGCTGTGCTCAAGGAAGTGCAGAAGTCCGAAGGCAAGGTCATCCTGTTCATCGATGAGCTCCACACCATCGTGGGCGCGGGTGCCACCGAGGGCTCCATGGACGCAGGCAACATCCTCAAGCCGGCGCTCGCCCGTGGCGACCTTCACGCGATTGGCGCGACTACGCTCGACGAATACCGCAAGTACATCGAGAAGGACGCGGCGCTCGCACGTCGTTTCCAGACCGTGATGGTGAGCGAGCCCACCGTTGAGGACACTATTTCGATCTTGCGTGGCCTCAAGGAGAAGTACGAGATCTTCCATGGCGTGCACATCACCGACAGCGCGCTCGTGGCAGCTGCCGACCTCTCCGATCGCTATATCGCCGACCGTTTCCTGCCCGACAAGGCCATCGACCTGGTCGACGAGGCCGCAAGCCGTCTGCGCATGGAGCTCGACAGCATGCCGGTCGAGATCGACGCCACCACGCGTCAGCTCACCCAGCTGCAGATCGAGGAGCAGGCGCTCATGAAGGAGACCGATGACGCCTCCAAGGAGCGTCTGGAGGCCCTGCGCCAAGAGATTGCCGAGGTCCAGGAAAAACTCAACGTGCAAAAGGCCGGCTGGCTCAACCAGAAGAACGCCATCGACCACGTGCAGGAGCTTAAGGGCCAGCTCGACGAGGCCAGGAGCGAAGAGGAGCGCGCAACGCGCAATGGCGATCTGGGCCGTGCGTCCGAGCTGCGCTATTCCGTGATCCCGGGTCTGCAGCAGCAGATTCAGGATTCCGAGGCTGCACTCGAGGCGCAAAAGCAGCAGGACGGTGAGGGCCTCAACGAACAGGTGACCTCCGATGAGATCGCCGAGGTCGTGAGCGCCTGGACCGGTGTGCCCGTCTCCAAGATGATGCAGGGCGAGCTCGACAAGCTGAAGGGCCTGGAGGGCGAGCTGCATAAGCGCGTCATCGGCCAGGACGAGGCCGTCTCCGCCGTCGCCGCAGCTGTGCGCCGCAGCCGTGCGGGCCTCTCCGATCCAGACAAGCCCATCGGCAGCTTCTTCTTCCTGGGCCCCACCGGCGTGGGCAAGACCGAGCTCGCCAAGGCGCTTGCCGAGTGCCTGTTCGACGACGAGCGCGCGCTCGTGCGTATCGACATGTCCGAGTACATGGAGAAGTTCAGCGTCCAGCGTCTGATCGGTGCGCCCCCGGGATACGTGGGTTATGACGAGGGCGGCCAGCTCACCGAGGCCGTGCGCCGTCGTCCGTACTCCGTAATCTTGCTCGACGAGATGGAGAAGGCCCATCCGGATGTCTTCAACGTGCTGCTGCAGGTGCTCGACGACGGCCGCCTGACCGATGGCCAGGGTCGCCAGGTGTCCTTCAAGAACACGATTATCATCATGACGTCCAACGTGGGTTCCAAGGCCATCGCCGATCTGTCCGGTAAGGACGAGGAGGATATGCGCCATCAGGTCGACGCCGCCATGGCTCAGACCTTCCGCCCCGAGTTCCTCAACCGTATCGACGATATCGTGGTGTTCCATCCGCTCGGCATGGCGCAGATCGAGAAGATCGTCGACATCCAGCTTGCCGACGTCCGCGCGCGTCTGGCCAAGGAGCGCATGACGCTTGCCATCACCCCGGCGGCCAAGCAGATGCTCGCCGTGGGCGGCCTGGACCCCGTGTTTGGCGCCCGTCCGCTCAAGCGTCTGGTTCAGCGCGAGGTCGTGGATGCCATCGCCGCCGCTATCATCGACGGCACGGTGCGCGAGGGCGATCAGGTGACGGTCGATGTCGACAAGGATGGCGGCTTTACCGTCGTGTGCGACAACACGCCGGCGGCCACCTACGAGGTCCCCGACGCCGAGTAGATTTATGGGACATGCCTTATAATCTGCCAGTCGTCTCTAAACGCCAAGGGCGGCGGATCCAATTGGGTCCGCCGCCCTTTTTCGTGCGACAATCGATGATGTTGAACGGATGCGATGCAAGGAGCTATGCAGATGAAAGACGAGATCAAGACAAGCGCGCCGGCGCCCAAGCCCACGTCCAGACCGGCGCCCAAGCCGCGCGACCCCTATATCCGTGCCGAGAACGAGGACGATGACGGTTACGATCCCTACAGCGATCGCCGCCCCGAGCGCGAGCCAATGTTCGAAGCCGATCCGTGGCGCTGAGTGCCACCCAAAAGGTCACCAATAAGT
>CABUVH010000128.1 GCA_902494935.1 uncultured Collinsella sp. | reverse complement strand
TTGGAACGGGGGAAACGGCGGTCGACGAAACTGGAGAGGAGGTATTACGAGCTCCTGTGCGAATTGGAGAGAACGCTCCCGCAAACTGCCTCTTGACAACTTATAGGAGCGTCGGTTTTGTTGTAAAAAAAGCCGGTCTGGTCGGCGAAACCCGATTTTTCCCCGCACTTCCGAAAACAGCGGTTCAGCAGCGCCAAAAAAAGCCCTCAAAACGAGAGTTAATGAACAGGTGTAGCCGTTCGCCGCAAATTACCGTCCGTTTATAGAACCCACCCCCAGCGCGCATCCTCCTTACGGTTGAATAAATACACATCTATGGAATTACGTAAGAGAGGACTGTTCTTATGAGCTACAAGACCGTTTGCGTTGCCGGCGGCGGCGTGCTGGGAAGCCAGATTGCCTTTCAGGCAGCCTACTGCGGCTTTGATGTAACGATTTGGCTGCGCAGCGAGGGCAGCATCGGCCGTACCCAGCCCAAGATCGATCATGTGCGCGAGGAGTACATCGCTGCTATCGAGGGCATGGCGGACGGCACGGGCGAGTGGTGCGCCGGTATCGCCGATAGCGACCAGCCTTTCGACAAGGAGACGGCGCTCGCCGCCGTCGAGCGTGCCTACTCCACACTCAAGCTGGAGCTCGACCTCGCCAAAGCCGTGGCCGACGCCGACTTGGTTATCGAGTCCATGGCCGAGGACGCCCAGGCAAAGATCGACTTCTACAAGAAGCTCGCCCCGGTCCTCCCGCAAAAGACCGTTGTCGTGACGAACTCCTCTACGCTGCTGCCGAGCACCTTTGCCAAGTACACTGGTCGCCCCGAGAAGTACCTGTCGCTGCACTTTGCCAACTCCATCTGGAAGAACAACATGACCGAGGTCATGGCCCAGGACCAAACCGACAAGCGCTATTTCGACGAGCTCGTCGACTTCGCCAACGACATTCGCATGCTGGCACTTCCCGTCAACAAGGAAAAGAACGGTTACCTGCTCAACTCTATGCTGGTGCCGTGGCTGCTCTCGGGCCTTGACCTGTATGTCTCGGGCGTCAGCGACCCCAAGAGTATCGACCTCGCATGGACGCGCGGCACTGGCGCTCCCAAGGGCCCATTCCGCGTATTCGACACCGTGGGTATCCAGACGGCCTACAACATCGTTATGCAGTATCAGAAGGTCCCGGGCCTGGTGAGCCCGTTGCTCAAAAAGATGATGATGCCCTACAACTTTAAGGCTATGGCGTCCGTCCTCAAGAAGATGCTCGACGAAGGCAAGCTGGGCGAAAGCTCGGGCGAGGGCTTCTTCAAGTACTAAAAAATGACCTCTCGGGGACGGAGGAAAACGGATCATTTTCGTCCGCCAACAGTGAGAAGATGGATCCAGAAATAGAAAGGAGTGGCAATGGGCCGGCTCGGGCTTTGAGGACAAGTTGCTGCAGGCCCAGGGCGATTTTTCGCTCAACGCGGGCCAGCACAGCGTGACGTATCTGCCGAGTTCTGACACGGCAACGACCGGTCGCTATCAGGTGCTGCTATACGACAACAACTTTGGTGCGGCCGAAAGCTATCCCAAGTTCGACTGGGGCCAGCTGGGCTCCGCGGTGGTGACCGACTACAACAAGGGCACGCATTCGTTTGGGCGCATCTTTACAGTGGACGAGACGGCGCGCACCTACGAACTTGAGGACCAGATCGCCGTGCCGTTTTCGGGCTATGTGAGCAGTGCGCAGCGCGTTGGCGATTCAAATAGCATGCTCGTGGCATCGGGCCAGGCCAAGACCTTTACCGAGTACGATCGGTATGGTCTACCCATCGCTACCTTTGAGATGGAAGCCGAAAAGTACATCTATCGCGTGTACAAGTACGACCTGTAGGGCCGCGCTCTGCATCACTTCACGTCAAATTCCACGCGATCGAGCTCGGGCACATTGAGGTCGATGAGCTTGCGGGCGACGTGGCGGTCGCGTGCCCCGAGCGCCTCGCTTGTCGTCACATGGGCGACAATCTCGCGCTCGACGATGCCCTCCTCCTCGCCTTCGGTAGACGAGGTCTCGACGGCGACGGTGTAGTCCTTAAAGCCTGGCAGCACCGCCGCAAGCTCGCGCGTGGTTTCGGTGACGCCGTAGCCGTCCTGCACGCCGGCCTGCGCCGAGCCAATGGAACCCGCCGTCATAACGATGCAGGGGATGGCAAAGATCACCGTGCCCACGATGATGCGGCGGCGCACCTTGCGCGATAGCTCGTCGACCTCGGCATTTTCCTCGGCAGTCACAATACCGTCGCCGTTGAGGTCGCGCTTGAGCGGCACGCGCAATAGAAGCAGCACGGCTTCGGCAGCCAGCGCGATAAAGACCACGTTGATGCCAAACTCGTAAAGCGCCGAGAGAAACAGCGACCCGCTTGCGATGGCGATGCCATAGCCCGCCGCGCACAGGGGCGGCATGAGTGCGGTCGCCACAGCCACCCCGGCGATGAGCGTGGCGGGTTCCTGGTCGCGCGAGTTGCCCAGGCCACCCGCAAAGCCGCCCGCGAGCGCGACGGCAAGGTCCCACACAGTCGGTGTCGAATTGTCGATGATGGCGGCCGTGGTGGTGCCAAGGGGCGAGAGCTTAAAGTACAACGTGGACGTGACCAGGCAAAAGGCCATCTGCAGCGCGAGGCCGGCGACGGCCTCGACGGTAATCTCGCGGTCGAGCGTGGCAACGCCGTATGCCATGGCAAGAACCGAGCCCATGAGCGGACAGATGAGCATGGCGCCCACAATGGCGATGTCCGAATCGATATCGAGTCCGATGCTCGCGATGAGCATGGCGATGATGAGAATGCACAGGTGAGAGCCGGTCAGCCGCGCCCCGTTTACAAAGCGCTTGCGAATCACGTGATAGGGCGCGCGTCCCTCGCGAATGTTGAATGCCTGCTTTAGAAAGCGGCTTGCGTTCTTCATGGCCTCGCTGTGGGCGGGGCGGATGCCATGGCGCCGATGATGGCGCTCGCGCAGTCGCTTGAGCTGTTGTTTATCGAGTTCCATGTCCACCTCGTATTGCCGCAGGAACGCGGGTGCGTTCGCAGCATGTACTCTACACCGTGACGGGCGGGGCGGTCATCTTGACATGGAACTTAGGCCAGCAGGCAAAGGAAGACAGGCCACATGCGAGTGCTGCTGAGGGTTTCGGCAGATACAAAAAAGCGCGGGGCCGGATAGTCACCGACCCCGCGCTCTGTGCGGTTACGTTGTTGTTGGGTTTATCCCAGCAGGCTCAAGCCCACGGAGACAAACGCCAGGATAACGCCGACGATGGACTCGCCGCCCAGCAGGCCGCTGGCAACGACCAGGCCCTGCTCCTGGAAGGCGGCATCCTTGGCGGCCTTCTCCTCGTCCGAAAGACCGGCCTCGGCGTCGCGGTGAGCGGCCCACTTGTCGTAGGCGAGCTTAACGCAGGAGCCCAGGAAAGCCGTGAGCGACATATAGAACGGCAGGTACACGCCCAGGCCGATCATCATGGCCGGAATGCCGAGCCAGTACATGACGATGCCGGCGATAAAGCCGCCTGCGAACCACGGCACGCTCGGGATGCCCGAGACCATAGTGGCGACCACGCTTGCCTGCGCGGCAACGAAGCTCTTGTCGGGGCCAAAGGCGTCCGGACCATAGGCAGTGACGAGCGCGACCATGACGGCGGCAGCGACCAGGGCGCCCACGATGCCGCCGATGGCCTGGCCGATCCACTGCGCACGTGGGTTGGTGCCCAGCACGGCGCCGGCCTTAAAGTCGTTCATGACGTCGCCCGCAAGGCCGCACGCCACGGCCACGATGCCGGCGATGAAGAACAGCTTGACCTGCGCGAGCTGCGCGAAGGCAGCCACGATGAGCATGACGATGAGGCCAAAGATCTCCATGGGGTCGATACCCGTCTGGCCGCAGCTCTGCGCGCTCATGATGGTGGTGACAAAGGTGAACAGCGTGACGATGACGGCTGGAACGGGGCCAAGATCGAGTACGATGGCAACGATCACGGCGATGGCGGCAGCGCCCAGGCCGATGATACCGGCGTCGAGCTTAAGGGAGCCCGAGATGAGCGACTGCTCGTCGGTGTCGGTGGAGCTGTCGGCGGCGAGGCCGCGGACGATACCGGCGACCTGCGGCAGGATGTCCTTGAGGACGACGGCGACGCCAAAGCCCATCATGAGGCCCATACCCAGGGACTTAACAATGCCCTGTGCGGTCATAACGTCAAACAGACCGGCAGCGGTGCCGCCGACAATGATGCCAAAGTTGCCCAGCAGCGCGCCGGCAAACCAGAACGCGACGGGGGCGAAGCCCACCAAAAAGCCGATGGACAGCAACATGGGCGAGTTGTAGATGGCAAAGGTCACGCCGGGGATATTGAGCGTACACAGCATGCTGGGCACAATGCCCAGAGCGTCGCGCAGCACGCTGTAGATGCCGGCGATGGCCATGGAGCCAAAGAGCTGCTTGCCGGTCTTGCCGCCGGCCTCGGTAGCACGCAGGGTTTGAGCTGCGGCGTTGCCGGTGGGGAACTCAAGCGCGGCGTCCACGATAAAGTGACGGTGGATGAGTGCTGTCGCCAGAAGGCCCAAGATGGTGCCGGCGAGTGCCACGATAAACATGTCGAGCCAGCTGATCTGGTCGGCATAGCCCAGCATCCAGGCGCCCGGGATGGTAAACGCCAGACCGCCGGCGACCATGGCGCCTGCGGACATGATGGTGTGGGTGACGTTTGCCTCGTTGAGGCTGGCGTTGCCCATGAGCTTAAGGAAGAACAGCGAAATGACGGCAGCGAAAATGATCGGCCAGGGGAGCGCACCCATCTTGAGGGCGGTATAGGCCGAGCTTGCCGTGATGATCACGCAGCCAAGGACGCCGATGACGACGCCGCGCAGCGTGAGTTGCCCGCGCATCGAAGCGCGGTTCGAGGGATTGCTCATATAAAACTCCTTTGCGTATATCCGCTTCCCCCGGGAGCGCCGTTACGGATACGGCGCGGGAAGTCGGGTTACCAAGGGCCGCCGCGTGAGCTCGCAAACGACCGCGCACCAGTATAGCCGCAAGCTAGTCATTTTGGGATGACTGGTTTAGGTAGGCGATATACTGCTGGGCAGACGAAAGGAGCGCCGACGATGCTTAATGGGTGCGCATATATTTTGACGGTCGATGTGGGCAACACGTTCATTCGCTTTGGCCTGTTTGCAGAGGATTCGGCCGCGGCGCAGGAATGTCCGCTTGCGACGTGCGAGATCACCACGCCGTCGAGCATCACGGCAGACGAGGTGCGCATGCGTCTCGTGCAGGTCATGGCCGCACT
>CABUVH010000127.1 GCA_902494935.1 uncultured Collinsella sp. | reverse complement strand
GTGGCGGGTATCGATCCCGAGGTGGCCGATCGTGCCAAGTATATGATCGTGTCGCTGCCCGCCAACCCGGTGGGCTCGGTGGGCACGCCCGAGGTCTACGAGGAGATCATCGCTTTCGCCCGCGAGCACGACCTGCTGATCGTCCATGACAACGCATACTCCGACATCGTGTTCGACGGCGAGCCGGGCGGCAGCTTCTTGCAGTATCCCGGTGCGCTTGAGGTGGGCGTGGAGTTCTTCTCGCTCTCCAAGTCGTTTAACGTCACCGGTGCCCGCATCGGCTTTTTGGTCGGTCGCGAGGATGTGGTCTCGGCCTTTGCCAAGCTGCGCGGCCAGATCGACTTTGGCATGTTCTTCCCGATTCAGAAGGCCGCCATCGCCTGCCTGAACGGTCCGCGCGATGAGGTCGAGGCGCAGCGTCTGAAGTACCAGGAGCGCCGCGATGCCCTGTGCGACGGTCTTGAGGGCTTGGGCTGGGAGCGCCCCAACGCGCATGGCTCTATGTTTGTGTGGGCCAAGCTTCCCGGTGGTCGCACCGATTCCATGGCGTTTTGCGAGGAGCTCATGGAGAAGGCCGGCGTTGTGGTGACGCCGGGCGCGAGCTTTGGTCCTTCGGGCGAGGGGCACGTGCGCATGGCGCTGGTTCTGCCGCCCGACCAGATCGCTTTGGCTGTCGAGGCCATTCGCGAGGCGGGCCTGTATTAGAAAGGTATTTTGGCTCGTCAATAGCTCGAAACCGATTTCGTGCAGTTATTTTACGAATCCTGCAAACAATTTCGGCAAACGGTCGATTTTTGGCTGCGAATAGGAGCATAATCAAAGTCCCGATTGGATGTATTGGGATTACGACAAGCCGCTCGGGTCGTTCCCGGGCGGCTTGTTTGTGGAGAGAGATGGGAGTTTCTAATGGTTAACGAGAAGAAGGTCGCTATTGTCGGCTGCGGTTTCGTTGGTTCGTCTTCGGCGTTCGCACTGATGCAGAGTGGTCTGTTCTCCGAGATGGTCCTCATCGACGTGGACAAGAACCGTGCCGAGGGTGAGGCCCTGGATATCGCGCACGGCATGACGTTTGCCGAGCCGATGAAGATCTACGCCGGCGATTATTCCGATGTCGCCGACGCCGCCATGATCGTCGTCACCGCTGGCGCTGCCCAGAAGCCCGGTGAGACCCGCCTGGACCTGGTCAACAAGAACGTCAGCATCTTTAAGTCCATTATTCCCGAGATTAAGAAGTCCGGCTTCGACGGCATTCTGCTCATCGTCTCCAACCCGGTCGATGTTCTGACCTACGCCGCCATCAAGATGTCCGGCCTGCCCGAGGGCCACGTCATCGGTTCCGGCACCGTGCTCGACACCGGCCGCCTGCAGCAGATGCTTGGTGCCCACGTCGAGGTTGACCCGCGCGATGTCCAGGCCTATGTCATGGGCGAGCACGGCGACTCCGAGTTTGTCGCTTGGTCCAGCGCTCAGGTTGCCGGCGTTCCGCTGAACACCTTCTGCGAGCTTCACGGCCACCTGGAGCATGAGGCTGCCGAGAAGCGCATCGCCGAGGACGTCAAGAACTCCGCCTACACCATCATCGAGAAGAAGCACGCCACCTACTATGGCGTCGCCATGGCCGTCAAGCGCATCTGCACCGCCGTTATGCGCGATGAGCAGACTGTTCTGCCTGTCTCCTCGCTCATGGTGGGCGAGTATGGCCTGTCCGATCTTGCCATCTCCATGCCGACCGTCGTTGGCCGCGACGGCGTTGTCTGCCGCGTCCCCGTGCCGCTGAACGATGACGAGCAGCATGAGCTCACCGTCTCCGCCAAGGCCCTCAAGGACATCATCGACAGCGTCGATTTTTCCTGCTAAATCAAGCTCGCTAGAGCGAAAAGCTACAATGAAGGCGTCCGGGTCCACACGGCCCGGGCGCCTTTTTGGTGCAAAGTAACCTGACTCCAATGCACCATCCCAATGCACCATAGTTGATGGGAGGGCCATGTCGGATTCGCCTAATTTTTTGACCTATGTCCAGACGGCGTTTGATCCGTTTGAGGAGCGGCCGTTCTGCGCGGTGGATAGCCTGGTCTTTGCGTGGTTGTCCTATTTGCGTTTGCCAGGTGATATGGCGGAGCTGACGAACTGGCAGGGCCTAGACGTACGCGAGCTGCTGCGTGCCGAGTGCTACCGGGACATGATTGACGACTTGTGGGACCCGGAGGGGAGCAGGGCCTTGTTGGAGGCCGTGGCAGCAAGTCCTCGCTACCGTGGCGTGCACGTTTGCGGCTATCGTGCCGTGAGCGATGTGGTGGCGACGGAGCAGTTTGCAGCCATGGCGTTTCGGTTTCCGGCAGGGTTTAGCTATCTTTCCTTCCGGGGGACCGACAGCACGATTGTGGGCTGGAAAGAGGACTTTAACATGGCGTTCCGGTGTCCTGTGCCGGCCCAGGAATCCGCGGCACGTTATGTGGACGAGGCGGCGGATGCGATTGACGGGCCGCTTTTGTGCGGAGGTCATTCCAAGGGTGGAAACCTTGCGGTGTACGGTGCGGCGATGTGCTCCGATGTCGCCCGTGAGCGAATCGAACGGGCGTATTCCCATGATGGTCCGGGCTTCGTCGAGGAGTTTCTGAACGGCAACGCCTTTGCCGATCTTTCCGGTCGAATCGACAAGACGCTACCTCGGTCGTCGATCTTTGGCATGATGTTCGAGACACAGGAGGACTATGCCATCGTTGAGAGCACCGAGTTCAGCCTGCTGCAGCACAATCCCTTTAGCTGGGTGGTTGATGGTCGCGACTTCGTGTACTGTGAGCGCCTGTCTGCCGGTGCTCGATACGTTGATGGTTCCATTCGCGAGATGCTGCTTGCAGTGTCGCCTAGCGAGCGCGAGCGTTTTATAGATGCGTTGTTCTCCGTGTTTGAGGCTACGGGTGCTGAGCGGTTTGCGGATATCGCTGGGAATCTGCGCGAGAGCCTACCCGTGATGCTCCAGGCTGCGCAAGGCTTTGACAAGGATACGCGTCGTTTTGTCTCGCAGACCATTGCGGCAATCCTTAAATGTGCGCTGCTGCCCAAACGCCCTCAGATCGACATGCCCGCTGCCGGCAAGAGTTTGGCAGAACAGCTCGAGGCTTGGCAGTCCGAGCTCCTGCGCTAGCCATTGGTGCAAAGCAACCTGTCCCCGATGCGCCAACCTTTGATGCACGTGGGGTGAGCTCGACCGCTATACTGGTTCGTGCCGAAATCGATCTAGAACGGAATGCCGTATATGAAAATCAATCATGCGATTCTGCATATCCTGGACTTTGACTCTGCCGTCAACGTCATGAGTCAGCGCGAGCTCGATATCGAGAGCCGTACCGTGCGCAACTTCGTGACCACGCATCTGCGCCGCGCACGCACCTCGGCCGACAATAAACGCGCCACGTTTGCCGAGAACTCTGCGTTTGGCGGCGAGCTCAAGGGCTATTTCTTTGGCGAGCGCGAGTTCGTGGACCTGTCGCAGCAGATTGCGGAGTTTATCTCCTCCGAGCTCACCAAAGCCGAGAAAGCCGAGTCCACCGACGTGCTCGTGGCCGATTTTGACGACGATGAGGATGCCCGCTGGTTTGCCGTGATGCTGCTGGGCTCCAAGCAGGCTTTTATGCACGAAGTGGGCCGCGAGGAGGGGGAGGTGCGCAACGACATCGCGCGCCACTACGCCATTCTGCCGAACCCCTCGCAAAAGGTGCCGAGCTATGCCATCGTGCGCGCGAGTACCATGGAGATCGGCTACGTGGACAAGAAGCGCAAGATTGCCGGCGAGGACCGTATGCTTATCCCCGATGGCCTGCTGCAGTGCGACACGGGCGTATCGGGCAAGGAGGTCATCGACACCGTGACGCGTGTGGTCGAGGAAGTCGCCGAGGAGCACGGTGCCAACACGGCTGTAGCGCTCGCTAAGGTTAAGGCTGCCGTTGCCGAGAAGGTTGAGGATGACGAGGAGCTGCCGCCTTGGGATATCGTCGATGAGGTCTTTGAGGACGAACCGGTTATCAAGGAGAGCGTGCGCGCGGCGCTGACCGAGGAGAAGGTGCCTGAGCGCGTGCCCGTGGAGCGCAAGCAGGTCGAACGCGCGGCCGTACGCAATCACAAGATTCGTACCGACACGGGTATCGAGATCAGCTTCCCGGCCGAGATGGGTTCGAACTCCGAGTACATCGAGTTCGTCAACGAGCCCAACGGCCTCATCTCCATCGAGCTCAAGAATATCGGGTCAATTGAGAATCGATAAACTGCGCTTGAACTGCAGGCAAAGCAAAGGCCGAAGCCTCGGATGAGGGCTTCGGCCTTTTTACTTGGGGCTGAATTACGCTACAGGTTGAGCATACGCCAGCGAAAACGACCCAGAGCGAGCAAGGTGACGTGAAAGAGGAGGACATTGACCTTCTGGTCATGCGCGACGATTGAACGTCAGATTGCCGCTCTGGGTCGTTTGCAGCGTCGACTAGTTACGCGGTTTGGTAAAACCGCGTAACTTCTACAGCTTGCGCAGGCCCTCTTCGAGACCGGTCTTGCTGTCGGTCTTCTCATCGCGCATCTTGATGACGCGGGCGGGGACACCGGCCACGACGGCACCGGCGGGGACGTCCTCGACGCACACGGCGCCGGCGGCAACGACAGCACCCTTGCCCACGCGTACGCCTTCCAGGACCACGGCGTTGGCGCCGATCATGACATCGTCCTCGATGATGACGGGCGTGGCGCTGGCGGGCTCAACGACGCCTGCCAGTACGGTGCCGGCGCCGATGTGGCAGTTCTTGCCCACGGTTGCGCGGCCGCCCAGCACGGCGCCCATATCAATCATAGAGCCTTCGCCAATGACGGAGCCGATGTTGATGATGGCGCCCATCATGATGACGGCGCGGTCGCCGATCTCGACGCGGTCGCGGATGATCGCGCCCGGCTCGATGCGGGCGTTGATGCCCTTAAGGTCGAGCATGGGGACGGCGGAGTTGCGGCAATCATTCTCGACGTCGTAGTAGTCGATGGAGTCGCCATTGGCATCGAGGATGGCCTTGAGCTCTTCCCAGTCGCCAAAGACGGTCTTGCCACGACGGCCGCCGTAGACATGCGCATCGCCCCAGGCAACCTTCATGCCGGGCTTCTCGCGCACATACAGCTTGACGGGCGTCTTTTTAGGCGCGGTGGCGATGTAGTTGATAATCTCCTGCGCATCCATCTCGGCTGCGTTACTCATATGCTGTTTCTCCTTTGCGTGGGTACGGTAGATAACTGGTTAGGCGAACATGACCTGGTCGAACGTATAGAAGCCGGGTTCGCGGGTGACGAGCTTCTGCGCGGCTGCCAAGGCGCCGTTGACAAAGATCTGACGGCTCGTGGCGCGGTGGGTGAGCGTGACCTCCTCGCCCTGGCCAAAGAAACTCACTTCGTGCACGCCGCCG
>CABUVH010000126.1 GCA_902494935.1 uncultured Collinsella sp. | reverse complement strand
CTGCTCTACAGTCCTGCGCAAGACGAAGGCCACATTAAGTGGCCTTCTTTGCGTGCGGAACTCGCGACAAACTTAATATATTTCGCCGCCCCTCTGCCAAGCTCGGGAGACGACACGTTGATGTCTGCTTAACTCTGCTCGCTCAGCTAATTTCTTTGTTGGGGGTCCACTATTTGCTGGAGAGTGAACTTGCATTGCATTGGCTCGCCCTCTGCTTGTAGTTTTTCCTCGTCAAAATCGAAGATCATGATGGCGCAGTTGGGGAGTTTTGTTGGGAGCTCGAAGCCCTCTGGGGCTGCAGCCTTGATGAATTGGCGGCTGGCGCTGCCGTGGCTTACTGCTAGGAGGGTTTCGATGCCCTCGGCTCCCATGAGATTGGTGAGGGTGCCTACCATGCGTTCTTGCAGCGCGCGGTTCCCTTCTCCTCCAAAGGGGACCAAATCCTCACCCGGATCCCAGACGTCGGTAGGCAATGCGTCGTGGGGGCCTTCTTCGAAGGTGCCGTAGCAGCGCTCAATGATGCCTTCGCAGGGCTCGACTGCTGCGTCCGGGCCAAGGAGTTCGGTTGCGACGAGCCGAGCTGTGTCCATGGCTCGGCCTAAGGGTGAAGAGACCACTTTGTCGGGAACGACGTTGTGAGATTTGATCCATGTAGCTGCCATCCCGGCTTGCTGACGGCCTAAGTCGGTGAGCGGTGAGTCGCAGCGGCCCTGGACCAGCTTTTTGACGTTGAATTCCGTCTGGCCGTGGCGGAGTAGATATAGACGCTTCATGCTCTCCCCTTCTGTATAACTTGCTTTGCCGGCACAGCCCTACTCGTGGGTATGTCCTACGTAGTCTTCGTCGATCGTAATCTTGGCAATCGACTTGGGGTATTCCGATTCGACCCTCTGGGCCAACGCGTGCTTCAGGTCCTCGGCGTCCATGCCCATATCCGAGGGACGCACGCAGTCAAAGATCACGTTGGTGTGCGTAGGACCCGGCACACAGCGCAGATCGTGAATCGAAAGGCGGCTATCGATCTGTTGGGCCATGGCGTTAATGCGTAAACGCATGCTCGCCACCTTTGGATCGTCGGTCACGATGGGATCGTAATGGAGCGTGACGATCATGCCGTCCTCGTCCCTAAACGCCTGCTCGATGTTATCGAGCGTGTCGTGACTTTCCAGCGGGCTGGCCTCGGCCGCCATCTCGGCATGTGCGCTTGCAAACTTCCTGCCCGGACCGTAATCGTGAACCATCAAATCGTGAACGCCCAAAACGCCGGGGTAGCTCATGATCTTGTCTCGAATGTGCTTGACCAACTTAGGATCGGGCGTCTGGCCCAAAAGCGGGCTCACCGTATCCTGGATGAGTTCAAAACCGCTCCAGCCAATATAGGCGCCAACGGCAAGGCCGACCCATGCGTCAAGATTGATGTGCGTCATCTGCGAAACAATTGCGCACGCTAGCACGGCGCCCGTGGCAAGAACATCGTTCTTGGAATCTTGCGCGGTCGCATGCAGCGTCTCGGACTCAATGCGATCGCCGAGCTTTTGGTTGAGGGCCGCCATCCAGAGCTTTACGACCATCGAAAGCGCTAGAACTGCCACCAGGGCAAGCGAGAACTCGACAGGTTCGGGGTGGATGACGCGCTCAACCGAGGACTTCACCAGCTCAACGCCAATCAGCAGCACGAGCGCCGCCACGACCAATCCCGAGAGATACTCATAGCGACCGTGGCCGTAAGGATGCTCGGGGTCGGCCGGCTTGCTCGCCAGCTTAAAGCCCAGCACGCTCACGATATTCGAACTAGCATCGGACAGGTTGTTCATGGCATCCGCCACGATCGAAACCGATCCCGACAGCACACCAATTGCGCCCTTCGCAGCACAAAGCGCCACATTGGCGACAATACACACCATGCCCGCTAACGTGCCCACACGCGCACGATCGCCCTGCGCGCGCTTAACTATCCACTCGACCATCTGCATCCGCCCCCACGGTACTACCTATATATCTATTGCTCAAACGGATTGTAGTGTAGCCACTTTGTCCTCAAGATACAAAAAGGCCGCAGCCCACACGGGCCACGGCCTTGGAATGTGACAAAGGAATCGTCCTTTTGTCGCACAGGTTTATGCGCTTACCTCAGCAGCGCTCGCCACTGTTTCGGACGAATCGGCTCCGTCCCCCGTCGTCTGCCCCTTCGTCGGCACCACACCAAAGCAGTAGCTCAGCGCCGCAGACATCGCGAATGCTACACCACCGGCAGCGCAGCACCACAGCAGGTTCGAGATGCCGCCCGTGGCAAAGCCAATGACCATGAGGACATTCGTCATGCCGATGGTATAGGCCGTAACGTGGCCCACGGCCGCAACAAGGCCTCCGACGGCGCCGCCAATGGCCATGCACGTCAGGCACCTGCCATATTTAAAGCCGCAACCGTACAGCGCCGGCTCGCTTACGCCACCAAGCACACCCGAGATCGAATAGCCCAGCATGAGCGCCTTCTCGTCCTTATCCGCAACGCGAAGCGACGCGCCAAAGGGCATGCCCCAAACGGCGAACGTTGCCATCGTCGCGGCGATCAGGATGCACGAATCCGTTCCCACACTCATAAACTGCGCATAGGCGAGCGATAGGACGACGTTGCTGACGCCCGCGATCTTTAGGAACTCCCAGCCTGCGGCAAGCCCCATGAGCGTGAGCAGCGACACAATGCCACCGGAATTGCCAAGCATAAACATAAGCTGGCCCAACAGCATGCCCAGATAGCTGCCCGCCGGCGCCGTAATGCACAGCGAAACCGGAACCATGACAAGCAAGGTCGCAAACGGAACAAACGAAAACGCCACGGCCTTAGGGATAACGCGCTTAAAGAAACACTCCACTCGCCATAGCACGGGCACCGAGATGAGAACCGGAATAACAGTCGTCGTGTAATCGTTGACCGGCGCAGGAAGCAGACCATACACGGAAGTCATCGATGCCCCCGTCGTCGATGCGGCATCGACAAGCTTGAGTAAATCGGGTGCAATCAATACGCCGCCCAGCATCATGCCCAGCTGCTCCGAGCAACCGAGCTGGCGGGCGGCCGCCCAACCAAGATAAATGGGCAAAAAGTAGTAGCCGGCGTTATAGAGCCAACTGTAGAACAGGCGATAGATATCGGAATCGGCAGACCACAGGCCCAGCATGCCTTCGCCCATAATGACAGCGACGGTGCGGAACAACGCCGCGCAGACAATAAACGGCAGCGCCGACATCATGCTTTTGGACAGATAGTCCACCACGGCCATGGCGTTTGATGAAACCGACGTTGTAAACGAGGTGTTAGAAACTTGTAGCATGGAACGCCTTTCCCAATATGACATGCGGGCTGTCCCTTTGTCACATCGTGCGGTATCGACCGATTGCGCGGTACTTTTCGTAGCGGAGGTTTGTGAGGGTCGCGTCGTCGAGCTGCCCAAGCGTATCGAAGGCATCAAATGCCGAGGACATGACGGCACCGGCGATCTCCTCATGCGACAGGCCCTTATCGTCAACAATGCCGTCGATGATGCCGAGCGCCAGCAGATCGGGGGCCGTGAGCTTAAGCGCCTCGGCGGCCTCATCCGCACGCTCGGTATCCTTCCACAGGATCGACGCACAGGCCTCGGGGCTCACGACCGAATAGGCCGAGCTCGAGAGCATCAGGATGCGGTCGGCCACGGACAGCGCCAGCGCGCCACCAGAGCCGCCCTCGCCTGTCACCACCGAGACAATCGGCGTCTTAAGGCCGCTCATCTCCATGAGATTCTGGGCGATGGCCTCGCCCTGACCGCGTTCCTCGGCACCGATGCCGCAAAACGCGCCCGAAGTATCGACCAGACACAGAACCGGTCGACCAAACTTTTCGGCCTGGCGTATAAGGCGACGCGCTTTGCGGTAGCCCTCGGGATGTGCCATACCAAAGTTGCGACGCATGCGCTCTTTGGTCGTGGTACCGCGCTCGACGGCGATAACCGTCACGGGTCGCCCGTCTTTCCAGCCAATGCCAGCCACCACGGCGGCGTCGTCGCCAAAGTAACGGTCGCCATGCAGCTCCACAAATCCATCCAGGCCCAGCGAGATCATCTCGCCCGCCGTGGCGCGATCTGCCGAGCGGGTCTGCTTGACAATCTCGAGCGCGGTTTTTGGTGCGGTCGAGCGCTTGAACAAGTGTCCCAGCTTTTTGCCGCGACGACCCGTATGCACGATCTCATGCGGTGCCCCCAGGCCGGGCGCGTGCCCTTCGTGCAGCGCCAGCAGTTCGCCTACCGTGAGCGCAATCTCGCCACGCGGAACAACGGCATCGCAAAAGCCGTGCTCCAGCAAAAACTCGGAGCGCTGGAATCCCTTGGGCAGGCGCTTGTGCATGTTCTGCTCGATCACGCGCGGGCCGGCAAATGCCGTCAGGGCATCGGGCTCGGCCAGGATAATATCGCCCTCCATGGCAAAGCTCGCGGTTACGCCTCCGGTCGTGGGGTCGGTGAGCACCGTGATATACAGACCGCCCGCCTCGCTGTGGCGCCTAACCGCCGCAGAAATCTTGGCCATCTGCATAAGCGACGTCACGCCCTCTTGCATGCGCGCGCCGCCCGAAACGGTAAAGCCGACAACTGGCAATCCAAGCTCGGTCGCTCGCTCAAATGTGCGACAGATCTTCTCGCCCACCACGGAACCCATCGAGCCCATCATAAAGTTGGCGTCCATAAAGAAGAGCGCGGTATCGCAACCGCAGATTTTGCCCCTGCCGCACACAACGGCGTCGCGCTCGCCCGAACGCTCGCACACGCTCTTAAGCTTGTCGGCATAGCCGGGAAACGAGAGGAAGTCCTCCGACGCCAGATTGGCATCCCATTCCTCAAACGTGCCCTCGTCGACCGTCATGCGCATGCGCGCGCGACCGCTCACGCGAAAGTGTTTACCGCAACGAGGGCAGACCTCGAGGTTGTCGTGCAGGCGTGCTTCATCGATCACGCGGCGACACTCCGGGCACTTGATAAACACGTGGCGCGCGGGAAACTCGGCGCACGACTCGGTCATCGGCCCCTCGAGGACGTTGACCGTCTTCGCTTTTCTATTCATCAGCATAGAGATGCCCCATCAGATCGGTGTGATACATGCCCGACAAGAACTCATCGTTTGCAAGCACGTCGAGCTGAAGCTCGCTGTTTTCGCTCACGCCCTCAATCACGAGCTCGCCCAAAGCCGAGCGCATCTTGCGAATGGCGCCGTCGCGCGTGGGCGCACACACGATAAGCTTGCCGAGCATGGAGTCGTAGTACGGCGGAACGTTCGCACCGGTAAACATGGCCGAATCCCAGCGCACGCGCGGACCACCCGGCACACGCAACGCGGTGACCGTTCCGCATGACGGCAGAAAGTCCGGCGTTTCGGCATTGATGCGGCACTCCATGGCGTGGTTGCGGACCGGCATGTCCTCCTGCTCAAAGGGCAG
>CABUVH010000125.1 GCA_902494935.1 uncultured Collinsella sp. | reverse complement strand
TTAGTAGTCGAACTGGTGGTAGTAGCGGCGGTACTTGAGGTTGTGCTTGGTGACCAGCTCGTAGTTGCGCGCGAGGCGGTCGGTGGTCAGCACGGACAGGATCCAGGGCGACACGATGACGCGGAAGTCGTCGTCCAGGCCCGGGATCGCGTACTCGGCGGTGTCGATGATGACGTAGTCCTCGTCGCCGGTCACGCCGCTGGTGAGGAAGGCGCGGACGCGCTCGTCGAGTGCGCGGCACTCGTCCTCGCCCATGAACAGGAACACCGGGACGCCGGGCTCGAGCAGCTCGAGCGTGCCGTGGAAGAAGTCGTGCGAGGTGATGTGGCGGATGC
Source organism: uncultured Collinsella sp. (assembly GCA_902494935.1). Lineage (GTDB taxonomy): Bacteria > Actinomycetota > Coriobacteriia > Coriobacteriales > Coriobacteriaceae > Collinsella. The sequence continues at coordinate 5,203 of CABUVH010000125.1, read as the reverse complement.
GCTTCCACTGCATCTCCTCGAGCAGGCACATGGAGTACAGGATGGTCTCGCCCCACAGCGCGCCCGAGCCGATGAACATGGTGTAGTCGGCCAGCGCGTACTTCCTGGCGAGCTCCTCGGCGCGCGGCTCGAAGCGCTTGCGGATGTCGAGCATGTCCTTCCAGACGTCCTTCGTCTGCTCGATGAACAGGTCGAACTTGGGGAAGCAGCCGCGGCGGTTGAGCAGGCGCAGGCCGAAGCAGTCGGCGAGGTAGTAGCCCTTCTCGCAGCCGCCGGCGCCGTGGTCGGAGGCCATCATGACGCAGTTCTCGGCGCCCACGGCCTGGCCGATCTTGCCCTCGGGGTTGGTCATGGCGAAGACGCGCACGCCCATCTCCCTCATCTTGCCGACGGCCTCGAGCACCTCGGGGGTGGTGCCGGACTCGGAGGCGGTCAGCACGACGGACTTGTCGGTCATGCGCTTGTGGCCCATGACGTTCCACTCGGCGGCGTGGATCAGGTAGACCTCGAGGTCGCGGTCGCCGAACTTGTTCATGAGGTACTCGAGCTGCATGAACTCGTCCCAGGTGCCGCCGACGCCCATCAGGAAGACGGCGTCGTAGCCCTCCTCGTGCACGCGGTCGGCCAGGGCGGTCATCCGCTTGCCGGCCTCGTAGACGTTCCTGCCGTCCTCGAGGTAGCCCTCCTGGTCGAAGTGCATGATCTCGATCTTCTCGGTCTCCTTCATTCCCGCTCCTTTCACGAGCAGTTTGAATTGTCGCACGGAATGGACGGGCTTGCCGCCCCGTCTCGCCGCTTAACCTTGTGGACATCTTGGCCCCAAGCTCAACAATTCAAAGGTTCTTAATACCAGTGAACGATTACAGGTTAGCCGTTTTTAATACCGATTTTTTGATTTCATCCTCCCCTCTCGGTAGACGGTCAGTTTTTGCCGTTCATCGGTCATGCGACACATGTCCGTAAAAAATGAGCACCCCGCCGTGCACGAGGATGCTCTAGACGCTAATAGTTGTAGGTATATCCGCCGGCATCACCGCGGTTAAAAGACTTGGCATGCTCGATCGCCTGCCCACTCGAGTCATAGGTCAGGCATTCCAGTACGAGCGCCAGGTCGCCCGGCTCAAGATTGAGCAAACTCGCATCGCGTGCGCCCAGCGCTTCAATATCGAGTTTCTCAATCGACTTGTCCGGCTTGCGCCCCAACATGTCGTAGGTCTCGAACAGGCTGAAGACCGAAATGTCCACGTCTTCGATGCCCGGAAACAGCAGACACGGAATCAGCGTCATCTCGATCGACACGGGCTCCCCATCAATGCAGTTGAGACGGCGCACCGAGTAAAGCAAATCATCCTCGGCGATGCCAAACAGGTCGGCGTAATACGGGCCGGCGTAGCGTTTGGAGCGCGCCAGAATGCGCACCGACGGCGTCGCGCCCGACGCCAGAACCGACTGACGGAAGCCGCCCTTGCGTTCGTGCTCGTCAAACCACTTGTGTCCCACAAAGGCGCCCTTGCCCTGCACGCGACGAATCTGGCCACTTTTGACCAGCTCGTCCATGGCACTTCGGATTGTCAGGCGCGTCGTGCCAAACTCCTCGGCCAGCTCGTTTTCGGACGGAATCATCGAGCCCGTCGGGTAGTCGCCGCGCTCGATTCGCTCCGCAATGCAGCGGCGAATTTGTTTGTAAACCGGCAAGTCTTCTACTGCATCAGCCATTCGACACCTACCTTCGTCGCAACGCCGTCTGCCTCGCCGTTATCGGCAAAACGATACTTGGTCGGCAGAATCACGGACTTGCAATACTCGACAAAGCCATCGTTCTCGTCACGCTCGTGCGAAGCCTTGTAAAACACCGGCGTGCCCTCCTGAGCACCCAGCAACTTGGCCTCGTCGGCGTTCAGACGGCTGATGGAAATATGCTCCTTGCCGTGCGTCACATGGACATTCCCTTCTTTGAGCAAAACGTCGTAGAGGCTTTCCTGCTCAAAATCGTGATCGGGAAGCGAGGGGCACAAAGACAGATTGACGTGGGCCGTCTCAATCGACGCCGGGGAACCATTAACCACGCGCACACGTCGAATGCAGAAAAGCGGCATGCCCAGGTCGATCTGGGCCTTTTGGGCCGGATCGATATCGGCGTACACGACCTTGGACCAAACCAGGCGTGCGGTCGACTTTGAGCCAACCCTCTCCACCGCCTGCGTATAGTTCCATGTTTCCTGAAAGATGTTCAGCGGTTTGGGAGGACACACATAGGTGCCCGAACCGCGGCGGCTTTCCAAAGTTCCGCACGAAATAAGGCGCGTGATCGCAGCACGCAACGCCGTGCGCGACACGCCCAGCTCTTCACAGAGTACACGCTCGGCGGGCAGCCGGTCGCCACCCTGCAGGTCATAATGATTGATATACCAAAGAATGCCCTCAAAGGCGCAATCTTTGGGCGGAATCGCATATGGTTCACTCGGCATGGGCACGGCTCCTCAACCGCTTGATGCTGCAGGCATCATTGCTCCGGACGCCCCATGGCGTCGAAGGCTTCTTTGATCTGCTCCGCAACGTTCCGATACGACCGATATAGGCCGGAGTCTCGCTTGACTTCGCCCGCGGTCACCGGAATCTCAAGCTTCGAAATCTCATCCTCGCCGGTTTGCACGGCAACGATGACACCCATACCAAGGCACATATTACGCTTGGCAGCATTGTTTTTGGTAGCCTGAGCTGGATTAATCAAAATCTGCTGAGCTAGTTCGCGCTTGCTAACCTCCGGCACATCCTCGGGATTTCCGGTCTCGACAATCTCGCACTGCAGCACATCCGCATAGTCAAAAATCTTCGGCTCGCCGCCGCGCTGATGCACGGCCCACTTGCGGCGCGTGGCATCCTGGTAGATAGCCGGCAAAAACGTAAACCGCGGTGGGTCCAAAATCGTATCCGTGATGGTAAACACATCGGGATCAAAGGCATCCTGCGGGTTTTTCTTTTTGAACAGCCCCATATCAGCCTCCCGTTCTAGTATTAAACAACTCAAGCTGAATATAGCACCAATTTCAAGCCGCCGCCTTACCCTATCGGTACGCGGCGTCTATGGCTCGCCCAGCGGAAGAGTTTACGGACGAGGGCGGGGCGGGGTAATCTTGGCTGACCATAGTTAGATGCACAGTTTCCAAGGCAGCGTAAGCAAAATCCCCATTACATAAAAAAGAATCAGCCCCGCATATCGAAACAGTCGAGAGGGCCGCCTCCGGGCGGGTTCCTCCCTCTGAGAAGTTCGCGAAGCCCACTTCTCAGAGGGAGGAACCCGCCCGGAGGCGGCCCCAGCGCGAGACCGTCCCGGATGCTATTCGTTGTCGCCGGCAGTTAGCTGCGTTGCGGAGAGCGCGCCGTCGGCAGCAGTTGCGGCTGCGGCGTCGGGCCAGACCCAGTCGGTGAAGGCCGGGTGATCGAAGCCCTCGTCGCACGCGAACTCAAAGGCCTCGGTGCGGAAAGCCTCCCACTCATCAATCTGCTCGGCAAACTTATCGGCGTCGACCATACGCAGTACGTCGGCGGCCAGGGCCCAGCGGTCCATGTTGTTCAGGCGCAGCATGTCGAACGGCGTGGTCGTGGAGCCTTTCTCCTCGTAGCCGTGGACGCGGAAGGCATCGTGGCCGGGGCGGTTCCAGATCAGACGGCGGATCGTGCCGGCATAGGCGTGGAATGCGAAGAGCACGGGCTTCTCGCCACAACCGAACAGCTCAGCCCAGCGCTCATCGCTGATGGCTTGGTCGTTCTCGCAGACGTTCTGGATCTTGAGCAGATCGACCACGTTGACGAACCACACCTTAATGCCCAGTTTGCGCAGCATATCGGTTGCAGCCAGGGCCTCGAGCGTCGGCACGTCACCGCACGTGGCAACCACGACGTCGGCCTCGGCGAGCGAGCTGGCAGTCGATGCCCACTCCCAGGTCGCCACGCCCTCAGCGAGCTCGGACTTGGCCTCGTCGACCGTCTGGAAAGTGGGGGCGGGCTGCTTGCCACAGAAGATGGCGTTGACGCAGTCGGTGGACTGGTAGACGCGCTCCGCCACAGCAAGGGCCATGTTGGCGTCGGCCGGATAGTAGGCATTCACGATATGCGTGTCGTTTGCCTTGTTGAGCAGCAGGTCGATAAAGCCGGGGTCCTGATGCGAGAAGCCGTTGTGGTCCTGGCGCCAGACATGGCTCGACAGCAAAATGTTGAGACCGCTGATGGGAGCACGCCACGGAATCTCGCGCTTGGTGGCCTCGAGCCATTTGCAGTGCTGGTTGACCATGGAATCGACCACGTGGACAAAGCTCTCGTAGGAGCTCCACACACCCGAGCGGCCGGTGAGCACGTATGCCTCGAGGAAGCCCTCGCACTGGTGCTCGGACAGCTGCTCGACAACCTTACCGGAACCGGCCAGCAGCTCGTCGTTGGCATCGTCCTCGTAAAAGCCAGCATCCCACTGCTTCTTGGTCACCTTGTAGGCAGCCTGCAGGCGGTTGGACGCAGTCTCGTCGGGACCGAAGATGCGGAAATCGTCCATGTTCTTGGCCAGAACGTCGGCAGTGTACTCACCGAAGATGCGGGCGGCCTCGGTGGAGCCCCAGCCGTGGCCCTTGCTTGCGACGGGGATCTCGTGGGCATGAATATCGGGGAGCTCGAGCTCGCGGCGCACCTTGCCGCCGTTAGCATTGGGGTTGGCGCCGATGCGCAGCTCGCCGGTCGGCATAAAGGCCGTCACCTCGGGACGCACCTGGCCCTCGGGCGTAAAGAGCTCCTCGGGCTTGTAGGAGCGCAGCCACTCGCGCAGCACGCGGAAGTGCTCGTGGGTGTCCTTGGCACTCGCCAGCGGCACCTGATGGGCGCGCCAGGAGTCCTCGGTCTTCTTGCCGTCGATCTGCTTGGGGCAGGTCCAACCCTTGGGCGTACGGAACACGATCATGGGGTAGGCCGGACGGACCACGGTCTCGCCCGCAGTGGCCTGAGCCATAGCGGTGGCCTTGATGTCGCAGATCTCATCGAAGACCTGCTCGAACAGGGCGGCAAAACGCGCGTGAATACTTGCATGGCTCTCGTCGTCGAAACCGGCGACAAAGAAGTGCGGCTTATAGCCCATGCCTTCAAAGAACTTGGTGAGCTCTTCGTCGGACACACGGGCAAGGATGGTGGGATTGGCGATCTTGTAGCCGTTGAGGTGCAG
>CABUVH010000124.1 GCA_902494935.1 uncultured Collinsella sp. | reverse complement strand
GAGGTTTGCGAGGTGATCGGGGTAGAAGTTAGCTGTGCCTATGGCGCGGATAACGCCCTGCTCGTAGAGCTCCTCCATGGCGCGCCACGCGCCGAAGACGTCGCCGAACGGCTGATGGATGAGGTAGAGGTCGACGTAGTCGAGCCCCAGCCGCTTGAGCGACGCGTCGAAGCCGCGCTTGGCCCCCTCGTAGCTCACATCCGACATCCACAGCTTGGTCGTCACGAACACCTCGTCGCGCGGCAGGCCGCTCGCACGAATGGCGGCCCCGACCGCCTCTTCGTTGCCGTAGCTCGCGGCCGTGTCGAGCAGCTGGTAGCCGACCGAGAGCGCGTCCTCTACGGCGCGCTGGCATTTCGTGGCGTCCGGGATCTGGTACACGCCGAAGCCGAGCTGCGGCATCCTGACGCCGTTGTTCAAGGTGATGTAGTCCATGGTACCTTCCTTCCTCGCAACTTGACGTATCCACCATACGAGGGGCGCCGTACCGGCGGAAGTTTCCGTTGGTGAGGGTTCTATAACGCTGGGGTGCGCACGGGGTTATAATCCGCGGGTTCTAGGCGTCACCTCAAAGAGATCGGCGCCGAGCTCGTCGGCGATGGCCTGAGCTACGACAGCGGTGTGGCCCTGTGCCGAGTAGCAGGCCACGAGGACGTTGCCGTCTGCAGCGGGCACTGCGGCGGGCTCGTCCTCGACAGCCGACTGGTCCTCGGCGGCGGCTTGGTTGGTCCGTTATCGTCTGAGCGCTACTCCTGCGCGTCGAAATCGGGGCGTATGGCCAGGTAGCCCTCGAGTGCTTCCTCAGTGGCGGTGTAGTAGGTCATGGTCCCGTCGAGCTTGGCAATCTCGGCCATCTCGTCTTCGGTGAGGGAGAAGTCGAAGATGTTCGCGTTGTCGGCGATGTGGGCGGGGTTCTTGGAGCCGGGGATGATGGAGGTGCCCATCTGCACGTGCCAGCGCAGGATCACCTGGGCCGGGGTCTTGCCGTACTTCTCGGCGAGAGCGACGAAGACGGGCTCCTCCAGAAGACCTTTGTCGCCGTGGCCGAGCGGGTACCACGCCTCGATCACCGTGCCGTACGGCGCGAGGTAGGCGCGCAGGTCGCGCTGGGCGTGATAGGGGTGGCACTCAACGGTCACGAGCTGCGGCATGATGTCGGCGACCTCGATGACCTCGGTGATCTTGTCTTGCGGGAAGTTGGAGAGGCCGAGGGCGTGCACCTTGCCCGCGCGGTACGCCTCCTCCATCGTGCGCCACGCGGCCAGGTAGTCGCCTACCGGCTGGTGCAGGATGAGCATGTCGACGTAGTCGAGCCCCAGGCGCTGGAGCGTGGCGTCCACCACCGGCATGCCTGCGTCGTAGACGCTCGGCCAGAGCTTGGTGGAGACGAAGATCTTGTCGCGCGCGATGCCGCTCTTGGCGATGGCACGGCCCACGGCGCGCTCGTTCATGTAGGCGTTGGCGGTGTCGATGTGCTCGTAGCCAGCCGCGAGCGCGGCGGTTGCGGCCGCCTCGGCCTCGACCGGGGTCATGAGGAAGGTGCCCAAACCTTCGATGGGCATCTCTACGTCGTTATTGAGCTTCAGATACTCCATGGTCTCCTCCTTAATGGTGACTTTTCGAATGCAATGCTACGGCGTTTGCTGACGTGCGAGAAGTTCACGTTGGAATGATGGATATAACCATGGGGTATATACGGCACATAATGCGTGACAGGAGGATCGATGTACAACCCACAGCTTGACACTTTCATCCGCGTGGCGGAGGCGGGCAGCTTCTCCAAGGCGGCACAAGAGTCCTTCATCACGCCCACGGCCGTCATCAAGCAGATGAACCTGCTGGAGTCGCGGCTAGGCCTTACGCTGTTCCACCGATCGCATCAGGGGCTTTCGCTTACGCGAGCAGGCAGGTCGCTGCTCGCCGACGCCCGCCATATCGTGCAGTACTCTCAAGAATCAATCGCACGCGCCCGCGTCGCCGAGCGTGGAGAGAAGCGCATCATCCGCGTGGGAGTGTCGCTCATGACGCCCAGCACGCCGCTCACGAAGCTGTGGCCGAAGGTGAAGGAACGTTGCCCTGGCATGAGCCTTCAGGTGGTCACGTTTGAAAACACACCCTCGGCGGCACGCGGTTTGGCGAACCTCGGGCAAGACATGGATATCGTGGCGGGGATTTTCGACGATGCCTTTCTTAAAGAGCGCGGGTGCCTGGGCCTCGAGCTTTCGCGCGAGCCGCTCTGGTGCGCCGTTCCCGTCGACAACGAACTCGCCAAACGCGACATCGTCACATTCGACGACCTCCACAATCACAGTCTTATGCTTATACGCCGGGGCTGGAACGCCGAAATCGACCGCGTGCGCGACGAGATACTCTTGCATCATCCTCAAATCGCGCTCGTAGACTTCCCGCAATATCGGGCGGAGGTGTTCAATCGCGGCGCGAACGAGGACCTCGCGCTTGCGACGCTGCCGTTGTGGGCCAACGTCCACCCCATGCTCAAAACCGTCCCTACCGATTGGGACTGTCTCGTGTCTTACGGGCTGCTTCATTCGTCGCACCCCGCAGACCATGTGCGGGAGTTCCTCGATGCGGTGTCTGCCGCGCTCGAGGCAGAGCATCGATAGGCAATCGCGAACAGATGCGCTTATGCCTATGGGAATAACGGGAAAGAAAGCCTCCGGACCCTCTGGTTCGGAGGCTTTCTTTTTGCATGTCTGCCTAAAACGACTCCTTGCCAAAGCCCCTTGAGCATCGGGCGGCATTATTGAGCGTGGGCGTTATCGTAGGTATCTTTGATCTCTTCCGGCAAATTGTCGGGAATCAGCGCCTTCACTCTATCCTCGTTGCCATCTTGGATCGCCTGCTCGTAGTACCAGCATTTGAACTTCAACATGTCCAGCGCGCGGTTCATCTTCGCAATCTCCGACTCCATGTGGGCCTTTCGCTCCTCGAACATGGCCTTGCGCTTGGGATATGTCGATGGGCCCTCCGCACACCATTCCATGAACAGCCGGATGTCCTTGATCTCCATTCCGGCCTTCTTCAGGCATTCGATGACCCGAAGCGCCTCGAGTTCCGTATCGCCGAATCGGCGAATGCCGGACGTCCGCTCCAATTCCGGGAACAATCCCTGCTTGTCGTAATAACGTAGCGTGGAAACGGGCAGATCGAACATCTCCGCCACCTGTCCGATTGTATACATGGTCCCTCCGGACAAATCTAGAATTTACTCCTTGACCTAAAGTTAGGTTTAGGTATTACGTTTATTTTCGTCAATACAAATCGGGAGCGCAAGGGATTTTCGCCAAAGACGCACGCTTGCCGGAACGGTTTTCGCCGGCGGCGTGAACGGTGTGGGCGATATCGCCGGGCATCCTGCTCTGGGGCAGGCGCGACGAATAGGCATGGGAATCTAGGCGGGCAGCTTGGCCGCGCGGAAAGAGATTTGTGTCCAGGATTATCGACAGGAGGAAATCAATCATGGCAATTAAACAGACGGCGGGCAGAGATGCCTTGGGGGACTTTGCCCCCAAATTTGCACAGCTCAATGACGATGTGCTGTTCGGAGAGGTGTGGAGCCGAGAAGACGGGCTTTCCCTTCGAGACCGCAGCGTGGTGACGGTGGTTGCCTTGATGGCACAGGGGCTGACGGACTCTTCGTTCCAATATCATCTGATGTCCGCAAAGAACAATGGCGTGACCAGGACGGAGATAGCAGAAATCCTTACGCACGCGGCGTTTTACGCGGGATGGCCCAAGGCATGGGCGGCCTTCCGCATGGCGAAGGAGGTCTGGGCGGACGAAGACGCTGCCGACGCAAAGGTGCAGCACCAAAACGAGATGGCGTTTCCCATCGGTGCCCCCAACGACGCATTCGCGAAGTACTTTATCGGTCAAAGCTACCTCTCACCCCTTTCCACCGAGCAAGTCGGCGTTTACAACGTGACGTTTGAGCCCGGCTGCCGCAACAACTGGCACACCCATCACGCCAAAAGCGGCGGCGGGCAGATCCTCGTCTGCGTGGCTGGCCGAGGGTTTTACCAGGAATGGGGCAAACCGGCACAGGAGCTGTGCCCCGGCGATGTGGTAAATATTCCCGCAGGCGTAAAGCACTGGCACGGTGCGGCGCCCGACAGCTGGTTCTCCCATCTCGCGGTGGAGGTTCCGGGCGAGGATGCCTCCAACGAGTGGTCGGAGCCCGTGGACGACGAGCAATACCTTAAAGCGACCGACAAGGAGGCTTAGGCATGGAGCAGTTGAAACTGACGCAGGAATGGGACAAGGTGTTCCCCAAAAACGACAAGGTTGAGCACAGCAAGGCGACCTTCCACAACCGATACGGGATCACGCTGGCTGCCGACGTGTACGTGCCTAAGAACGCGGAAGGCAAGCTGCCCGCCATCGCCGTCAGCGGCCCGTTTGGCGCGGTGAAGGAGCAGTCCTCCGGTCTGTACGCGCAGAAGATGGCGGAGCTGGGCTTTTTCGCAATTGCTTTTGACCCGTCCTATACCGGCGAGAGCGGCGGCACGCCCCGCTATGTAGCATCGCCAGACATCAACACCGAGGACTTCTGCGCAGCGGTGGATTTCCTCTCTGTGCAGGAAAGCGTTGACCCGGAGCGTATCGGCGTCATCGGTATCTGCGGTTGGGGCGGCATGGCAGTCAATGCGGCGGCTATCGACACCCGTATCAAAGCTACCGCGGCTATGACCATGTACGATATGACCCGTGTGACCGCCAACGGCTATTTTGACGCCGAGGATTCCGAGCAGGCGCGCTTTGAAAAGCGGAAAGCGCTGAACGCGCAGCGCACCGAGGACTATAAAAACGGCAGCTATGCGCTGGCGGGCGGCGTGGTCGATCCACTACCGGAGGATGCGCCGCAGTTCGTGAGGGGCTATTACGCCTACTACAAGACTCCGCGTGGTTACCATCCCCGCAGCCTGAACTCCAACGGCGGCTGGAATATGACGTCCTCGCTGTCGTTTTTGAATATGCCGATTTTGCAATACAGCAGCGAAATTCGCTCTGCGGTACTGCTGGTGCATGGCGAGAAGGCGCACTCCTGCTATTTCAGCGAAACCGCGTACGGCAAGCTGACGGGGGACAACAAGGAATTGCTCATTATCCCTGGTGCCAGCCACACCGACCTTTACGATCAGATGGACATCATTCCGTTTGGAAAGCTGAAGGCATTCTTTGAGGAATATCTGAAATAAGGTGTGCCTTGATTTAATGCCAAGTCTCCAGCAACGATTCTTCTAAAGAGTGGGAGTAGCTGAAACGAGGCGATTGAATAACTCCATACGTTTAGGTTAAAACAAACTAATATGCCGCGCGCCTGCGGCATGAAGGAGGGAGATTTCTATGAACATCGTTGTATTGAGCGGCAGCCCGCGCAAGGGCGCCAATACCGACACCATGGTCGAGGCGTTTGCCGAGACCGCGCGCGAGGTCGGCCATACGGTCGAGGTCATCCGCGTTGCCGGCAAAAAGATCGCTGGTTGCCTGGGATGCCAGTACTGCTTCGCCCATGAGGGCGCCTGCGTGCAGAAGGATGACATGGCCGACGTGATCGAGTCGTTGAAAGGCGCCGATATGGTCGTCTTCGCTTCGCCTATCTACTGGTTCGATATCACTGCGCAGGAG
>CABUVH010000123.1 GCA_902494935.1 uncultured Collinsella sp. | reverse complement strand
TGGGCGCCTATCCCGACTACAAGATCCATGTGCACTCCAACACCCCCAACCTGGTGCTCGAGCACATGCTGCAGCTCGGTCAGATCTATGAGGTCTTTATCCACAACATGGAGATGGAGGCCCACGACCGTACCGCCAAGATCCACGAGGATCAGGAAAAGGCCGCCGAGCCCGCCAAGGCGCTGGGTTTTGTCGCCGTTGCTGCCGGTTCCGGTGAGGCCGACATCCTCAAGTCCCTCGGCGTCGACGTGATCGTCTCGGGTGGCCAGACCATGAACCCCTCGACCGCCGACCTGCTGGGCGCGGTGGACCAGGTCAACGCGACCTCGGTCATCATCCTGCCCAATAACGGCAACATCCGCATGGCTGCCGAGGCCGCAGCCTCTGCCTGCACCGATAAAAAGGTTGCCGTCGTTCCCACCAAGACCGTCCCGCAGGCCTTCTCCGCGCTGTTCGCGGTCCTGCCCGATTCCGAGCTCGAGGATGCTGTTGCCGCTATGGTCGACGCCATCAGCGAGGTCCGCGATGGCGAGGTCACCCGCGCCGTGCGCGACTCCAGTGCCTCCGACGGCTCGCCGATTCACTCCGGTGACGTCATGGGCATCATTGCCGGCTCCATCGATGTGGTCGGCTCTGACGTGAAGCAGGTCACGCTCGATTGCATCAACCGTATGCAGGAGGAAGAGGAGGGTGACGCGCTGACGATTCTGGCCGGCGAGGAACTGTCCGATGAGGCCTTCCAGGAGATCGTCGACGCCATTGAGGAGGCTCAGCCCGATCTGGAGGTCGACGCCCATCGTGGCGAGCAGCCGCTCTATCCCGTGATCTTCTCGATCGAGTAGGCAACTGCCCATGTCCGAGCTGTGCTCCGTGCCGCGCGTCTCGGAGCGCTTTGCCCAGAGCAATGCGCTCGACGAGGATATCGCGCGACTCAAATATGTTTCGGGTAAACGTGAGGAGGCCCTTCGCCGTCTGGGAATTCGGACGGTGGGGGACCTCCTTCTCCATATCCCTCATCGATACCTCGACTTTACCCGTTCTTGGTCTATCGAGATGGCGCCCATCGGTACCGTGTGCACCATCATCGCCACGGTCGACCGTATCGTCCAAAAGCAGCCGCGTCCGCGCATGCAGGTGACCGAGGTCTCGCTTGTTGACGAGACGGGCGTGCTGCAGGTCGCCTTTTTCCGCCAGCCCTGGATTGCCCAGCAGCTTAAGCAGGGCGACCGCCTGGCCGTGATGGGCAAGGTCGAGTTTGCCTACGGCTTTAAGCAGATGGCCTCGCCGCACTTTGAAAAGCTCGAGGACGGGCGTGCCGCAGGCACCATCCTGCCGGTCCATTACGTGAGTGATGGCGTGAGCCAGGCGTGGATGCGCCGCATCGTAAGCGGCGCGCTCGAGGTCGTCGGCAATCCGTTCGATCCGATTCCCGCGCCGCTGCGCGCAAAGCGGAAGCTCATGAGCAATGCCCGCGCGTTGCGTTCGATCCACTTTCCCTCGAGCATGGCTGAGCGCGACATCGCACGCCGGCGTCTTGCCTACGAGGAGTGCCTCTACCTGCAGCTGGCGCTGCGTCTGCGCAACGACGGCGGCCTGGTCGATGTGGTGCCCTATGCCCACACTGCGGGCGAGCATCTGGGCGCGCTTAAACAGGCCCTTCCGTTTTCGCTGAGCGACGAGCAGGAGGCCGCATTCCAAGACATCCTGCATGACATGTGCGATGGCGGGCGCGTGATGAACCGTCTGCTGCTGGGCGATGTCGGTACCGGTAAGACCGCCGTTGCCGCCTGCGCGCTGGCTGTGGCTGCCGATAGCGGCACGCAGGCCTGCGTTATGGCGCCCACGGGCGTGCTGGCGCGCCAATATGCCGATAAGACCGGCCCTCTGCTCTCGCAGGCCGGCATGTCCTGGGCACTTCTGACGGGTGCCACGCCGGCCGCAGAGCGCGAGCGCATCCATGCACAGCTGGAATCGGGCGAGCTTGACGTGCTCTTTGGCACCCACGCGGTTCTTTCGGATAACGTTGCGTTCAAGCATCTGTCGCTCGTGGTCATCGATGAACAGCACCGGTTTGGTGTGGGCCAACGCAACGCCCTGCGCGCGAAGGGGCCGGGTGCCGATCTGCTCGTTATGACGGCGACGCCCATCCCGCGTACGCTGGCGCTTTCGGTCTACGGCGATCTGGACACGAGCATCATTCGCCATCGGCCCGTCCCTGGTGCTGGCGTGACGACACGCGTGCTCACCGAGTCGAGCCGTGACCTCGCCTATGGCGCCATCCGCGAGGCGCATGAAAAGGGTCAGCAGGCCTACGTGATTTGTCCGCTCGTGGAGCCGAGTGACTCGGCCGATGAGCTGGAAGACGTGCCCGGTATTGCTCGCGACGACGAGGGCCTCGTAACCGTCCCCGTGCCGCTGCACGATACGGCAACCGAGCTCGACCGACTGCGTCTTGCGTTGCCGGGGCTTACCGTCGAGCGCCTTCACGGCCGCATGCCGGCGGGGGAGAAGGACCAGGTTATCGATGCCTTCAAGCGTGGCGAGATTGACGTGCTCGTCTCGACTACGGTGGTCGAGGTGGGCGTCGACGTGCCTAACGCCACCGTCATGGTCATCGAGAACGGCGAGCGCTTTGGATTGGCTGCCCTGCACCAGCTGCGCGGCCGCGTGGGCCGTGGCAGTGTGTCGGGCACGTGCCTGGTCATGACGCACTCCAAGGGCAACGGCGGCGCATCGGCGGCACAAGACCGTCTCCAGTCGCTCGAAAAGACCTCGGACGGCTTTACGCTCGCCCAGATGGACCTGCGCCTGCGCCATGAAGGCGAGATCCTGGGTTATCGCCAGCATGGTGGTGTGACCCTGCGCTTTGTCGACCTGGACGCCGACGAGGAGCTGATCGAGTGGGCCCATTTGGACGCGGTCGAGCTCTTGCGGTATGCTTGCAACCTTGACTCTGTGGCGACGCGTCCCTTGCGCGACGCGGTCGCCATGCGTTATCGACATATCTTTAAGGAGGTCAGCGGAGGATGAGAATCATCGGCGGCGAATGGCGCGGTCGTAAGATCGAGGAGCCCCGTGGTCGCGATGTCACCCGCCCCACGACTGATCGCGTGCGCGAGGCGTGCGCATCTATGGTCATGTCGGCATTCGATTTCGATTTGGACGAGGTTCGTGTGTTGGACGCCTTTGGCGGCTCCGGTGCCTTAGGGTTAGAGATGCTCTCTCGTGGGGCCCGCTCGCTCACGACGTTTGAGATCGATCGCAACGCCGCGCGGCTCATTACCAAGAATATCGAGTCGCTCTGCCATGACCGTGCGCGTTGGCGCGTGGTCACGGGCGACATGCTGACGAGTGCCTCACGCGGTCGTGTACCGGGCGGCCCCTTTGATCTGGTCCTGCTCGACCCGCCCTATGCTTTTGGTGCCGAGCCGGTCGAGGAACTGCTGCAGAATCTGGCCCAGCAGGGTCTGCTTGCGTCTGGCGCTTACGCCCTGTTTGAGCATGCCGCCGCCGATGCGGGCGCGCATCCGGCAGACTTTGAGACTGTACGTGAGAAGCGCTACGGCATTACCTCGGTCGACCTGCTCCGTTGGGTCGGCGATGACGATGGTGAGGGCGATAGCGCCGGCACCGATGCTGACAACAATGATGCCACGACGTTTCAGGAGGACGCCCATGAATGACACCATCAACCGCGTGATCGTCCCGGGCACCTTCGATCCCATCACGTTTGGCCATATCGATGTGATCCGCCGCGCCCGCCGCATCTTTCCCAGTGTGATCGTCGCTGTTGCAGAGTCGCAGGGTAAAAACGGTGTGGGCACCACGTTTATGCTCGATGAGCGCGTGGCGCTGGCCCGCGAGGCGCTCGGTGATATCGACGGCGTCGAAGTCCTGCCCTTTACCGGCCTCTTGGTCGACTTCGCTCGTGAGCAGGGGGCGGGGGCCGTGGTCAAGGGCCTGCGCGCCATGACCGACTTTGAGTATGAGCTGCAGCAGGCCGACCTCAATTATCGCTTGGATAGCGAGCTGGAGTCCATCTTTGTCATGAGTGCTCCGCAGTACGGTTACATCTCGAGCTCGGTCGTTCGCCAGATCGCCTCGCTCGGCAGCGATGTATCGACGTTTGTGCCGCCCAACGTGGTCGAAGCGCTCGGACATCGCTTTTCGTGACGTTTTTTATTGCCTGGTGGCATGTGGTAAACTAGCACGATGATATGTTACCTATGAAAGGAGACCGGATGCCGGGCGAGAATTTTCCTGGCGATAGGATCGTCAGCTTGGTCGATGAGCTCGAAGGGCTGATCGAGGAAGCCAAGCCGCCTTTCGGCAAGAACGCTCAGTTCAAGGTCATCGACGCCGACGTGTTCTTCAACATCCTCGATGAGATCCGCATGAGCTATCCCGAGGAATGGCAGAAGTCCCGCCGTATCCTCAAAGAGCGCGAGGAGCTTATGGCTTCCGCCGCCGCTCAGGCCGATTCCATCATCGCCGATGCTCAGCAGCAGGCCCTCACCATTGCCGGTGAGCAGGAGATTGTCCGCCTTGCGCAGCAGCAGGCCGACGACATCCGCGATCGTGCCCAGCAGTACGAGCGCGAGACGCGTTATGCTGCCGAGGACTACGCAGAGCAGGTCTTTACGCACCTGGAGGAGAACCTCAAGAGCCTGACCGGCACCGTTACCCGTTGCCGTCAGCAGCTCAACGAGGGTGCCGCCCAGCAGAATGGTCAGTGGTAATGGCTGAGTTCCCGAGCGTTACCGTCGATCTTTCCGAGCAGCTCGAGTTTCCTGGAGATTCGTTTCCGCTGACCGGTAAGGTCGATGTCGCCACCTACACGGTGGGCGAGAAGGAGTACCAGCTACAGGACGGCATCGACTACGACGTTGTCTTTACCAATGCCGGTACCGGTGTCTTGCTCACGGGCATGGTCCGCGCGCACGCCACCGGTGAGTGCGACCGTTGCCTGGAGCCCGCCTCGTTTGATATCGCCGGAGAGATCGAGGAGTTCTACCTCTTTGAGGAGCCCGAGGATCCCGAGGCCTACGAGGACGGCTACGAGCTCCTGGGTGAGGACCGCATCGTCGATCTGGGTGAGCCCATCAATGACGCGGTCGTTATGGACACGCCGTTTGTGGTGCTCTGCAAGCCCGATTGCCGTGGTCTGTGCCCCACCTGCGGTTGCAATCTCAACGTCGAGCAATGCGATTGCGCCGCCCAGGCAGAGGCAGAATGGGCCGCTGCCACGGAAAATCCATTTGCAGCATTGAAGAATCTCAAGCTCGATGAGTAAAACTGTGGTAGTATCGCTACTTGCGCGTAATCGCCACACTGGATAGTTCATAAGGAAGGTCACTATGCCCGTACCTAAACAAAAGCAGGGTCGTATCCGCACTCACACCCGTCGTTCCGCCAACATGAAGATCTCGGCTGCGGCTCAGTCCACGTGCCCCCGTTGCGGCGCTGTCAAGCTTCCGCACCACGTGTGCCCCAGCTGCGGTTTCTACAAGGACCGCGAGGTTATCGTTACCGAGTAACGGTATACTCTGGATGCGATGCCGTTCCAAATGGAACCACAATGGCCGGCTCAGTGAGTCGGCCATTTTTGTATAAGGAGCATGTATATGAGTAACGTTCGCGTTTGTGTAGACGTTGTGGGCGGAGACGAGAAACCTCAGGTTGTTCTCGATGGTATCGAGG
>CABUVH010000122.1 GCA_902494935.1 uncultured Collinsella sp. | reverse complement strand
CTGGCGGCCGATGCGGGCATGCCGGGTGCGCTTGTGCCCGCGGCTGCCGTGCTGAGCTGCGTGGTCCCGGCGCTCGAGCGCCCGTGGAAGGTAGCGCTTTCCCGTACCTGTACGGGGCGCGTGCTCACCGTAGGGCCGGGACTTAAGACCGGCATGCCCGTGCACTACGATGACCCGGCCGAGATCGGCCCCGACCGCATCGCCGATGCCGTGGCGGCCCGCGCCGTCTACGGCTCGCCGTGCATCGTGATCGACCTGGGCACGACGACCAATATCGAGGTCATCGACGCGCGCGGCACCTTTGTCGGCGGCGTTATCGCGCCGGGGCTGGCCCTCGGCGCCCGCTCGCTCTCGGCGGCAGCAGCGCGCCTACCCCAGGTTGAGCCCTCGGCGCCGACGCATGTCATCGGCCGCAACACGCGTGAGGCTATGCGCTCGGGCGTGGTTCTGGGCGAGGTGGCCCGCATCGACGGCATGCTCGACATGGTGCTCGCCGAGATGCGCGCGACCAAGGCCGCGGGGGAAGGCAGCGTGCCCATCGTCATTACCGGTGACGATGCCGAGGCACTTGCGGCCCTTGTCGGTCATAGCCTGACGGTCGATGACGCGTTGACGCTTCGCGGCCTGGCCGAGCTCTACCACATCAATCAAAAGCCCCGTCGCGCGTAGCGATGGGGCGGTGGGACAAAAACGTCTCCACCTTCCACCTGCTACAATGGGTCAAACTGTTGCGATTACGGAGGTGTCTGCCATGTCGGACGATCTTCATCAAACTGCGTCGGGCAAGCGCCGCGACGTTATTAGCTGGGATGAGTTCTTTATGAGCGTGGCCATCGCCGCGCAGCGCCGCAGTAAGGACCCCAACACGCAGGTGGGCGCGTGCATCGCCAGCACCAACCACCGCATCCTTTCGGTGGGCTACAACGGTACGCCCTCGGCGCTCAACGACGACTTTTTCCCGTGGGGCACGAGCGACGACCCGTTGCAGGATAAGCACAACTACGTGGTGCATGCCGAGGCCAACGCCGTGCTCAACTATCGCGGCTCGCTCAAGGACCTTGAGGGTTCCACGGTCTACGTCACGCTGTTCCCGTGCCACGACTGCGCCAAGATCCTGGCTCAGGTGGGTGTGGGCGAGGTCGTCTACCTGGACAATAAATATGCCGACACCGATGATGGCCGTATCAGCCGCCGCATTCTCGACTCCTGCGGCATCAGCTACCGCCAGGTTATCGTTGATGTCCAGATTGGTACCGGGGGACAGACTCGGCAGTAATATGCGCTGTCGCTATCTGACGACGAACGCAGCTCAAAGAGCCCCGTCCCAAATTGGCTACTCGTGAAGGTCGCGTCTGCGCGCATGGACGGCTCGTGAGCGGGTACATGGCTGTAGTAACATAGCTTCTGTCCGCGGGCGTGCCCGCGTTATTGTGAGAAAGGAGCCCCTGTGGCTGTTAACGAAGAGCTGCTTAAGAAGGTTCTTGAAGAGATTCGCCCCAACCTGCAGGCCGACGGCGGCGATATGGAGTATGTGGGCGTCGACGACGAGGGCGTCGTCAAGCTGGAACTGCAGGGCGCCTGCGCCGGCTGCCCTATGAGTGCACTGACTCTGTCCATGGGTATCGAGCGCATCCTGAAGGAGCACGTGCCCGGCGTCACCCGCGTCGAGCAGGTCAATGCTTCCGGCGAGACCGACGACCTGTACGACGAGTACGCGCCGTTCTAAGCTGCGAAAGCTGCGGACGACATGCTCCGCATAGACGTTACGCCCAGATATGCGGCTGCGAGCGCAAGGCCCGCGGCCGCATTTGTATGTAGGGAGCAGGGGGATCGATATGCTCAACGACCTCTACCATATGCTTGACCCCGTCGCGATCTCGGCGGGCCCCATCACGATTTACTGGTACGGTCTGGCCTATGTGGTCGGCGCCCTGCTTACGGCAGTCGTCATGTATCGCACGCAGCGCCGCTGGGGCTTCAACATCACGATTGATGACCTGACGAGTGTCGTGGTCGGCGCGGTCTTTGGCCTTATTATCGGCGCGCGCCTGTTCTACGTCGTCTTTTACGGCGATGGCTACTATTGGGCCCACCCGCTCGAGATCTTTGCCACCAACGAGGGTGGCATGAGCTTCCACGGTGGCCTGGTCGGCGGCATCTTGGGCGGCATCATCGTGTGCCGCATGTATAAGCTCGACGCCTGGACCATCGCCGACCTTGCCGTTATCGGTGCTCCGCTGGCGCTGTGCCTGGGACGTTGCGCCAACTTTGTGAACGGTGAGCTGTGGGGCAAGCCGACCGATCTGCCCTGGGGTGTGGTCTTTGGCGGCACCGCGGGCGATATGCCGCGCCATCCCTCCCAGCTCTACGAGGCGTTTCTTGAGGGCATCGTGCTCTTTTGCATCCTGCAGGCGCTCAGTCGCAAAAAACCACTGCTGCCCCAGGGTACGTTTATGGGCGCCTTTGTGATGGGCTACGGCATCGTTCGCTTTTTGATTGAGTTTGTGCGCGTGCCCGATGCGCAGCTGGGCTATCTGCTGGGCGGCGTCATCACCATGGGTCAGCTGCTGAGCCTGCCGCTCGTAATCGCGGGCCTGGCACTCATCATCTTCGCCCGTCGCCGCAACCAGCCCCAGCGCGTCTACCTGGACGTCTAACCACCAAAACCACCACAAAGGGGACAGGCACCTTTGTGGTGGTTTTGCCGAGTTTGATAGGTTTCTAGAAAGGCTTTTTGGACTGTGAAGGATTCCGACCTCTCCACAACAGCTGCGCGCGACGCCGCTCGCATTGTTTGGTTTAAGCGCTATCCCGCCAAGCAGACGCTCATCGCCTTTTTGCTCGCCCTGCTGGCGACCACGGCGTTTTCCATCGATCCCGCCCCGGTGTCAAGCAATGCAGTCCTGGCGATCGATCCAAAGGCCTCGGGTATGCTTTACGTGTGCTACGAGGTGCTCCTGTCGTTTGCCGGTCACACCGACGCGGTCATGCTGCTCGCGCTGGCCTGCCTACTCACGTTGCCCTTTCGCTACGTGTTCTTTGGCCGCGGCGACGCTTGGCGCCCATCGGTGATTCTGCCGTCGCTGCTCTTTGCCATCTGCATGGTGTTCGGCCGCAGCTACGATCTTATCGATTCCGCCGAGCTTGTCCTTGGCGACAAGGCGCGCGTCATCTGCGCCTGGATTGGCGGCGCGGGCTGGATGCTCTTGGCGGTCGTCGCCTTCTACCTTGCGTTTGAGTGCCTGGATTGGCTGGGCACGCGCCGCATTCCGTTTTCGGAGGCGCGCTTTGGCCGCGTATGGCGCGTGGCCCACGCCGTGCTCTCAAGGCATCCCTTCGCCGGGCCCTTTCTGGTGCTCATGATTGCCTGGGCGCCCACGCTCATTGCCTCGCTGCCCGGCCTTTTTATGGGAGACACGGGCGCGCAGATTCGCCAGTGGTTTAACTATCCCAACGGTACGAGCGACTACTTGCGCCTGCTCAACCCCAATGTCCTGCTCAACGGGCATCATCCGGTCGTGCACACGGCTATCATCGGCTCGTGCGTGCAGCTGGGGCTTTCGGTTTTTAACAGCGCCAATGCGGGGCTTGCCATCTACACCTGTGCCCAATTTGTCATCACGGCCGCCTGCATGGCCTATTCCATCTCGTCGCTACGAAAGCTTGGCGTCAGCATGCCCGTTCGTGGCGTGGCGCTGCTGTTCTTTGCGTTTATGCCGATGTTCTCTAACTACGCGGCACTGCTTACCAAAGACGTGCTCTTTGCCGATGCATTTTTGGTTTTGCTGGTGCAGACCGTCAAACTCGTTGCCTGCGGCCTGCCCCGTCGTGATGCGAACGCCGAGCGCGTGGGCGAGCCCAGGCCCGTTCTTTTTGCGCGCCACGACTGGTTGCTGCTCGTTCTGGGTGCTCTGGGTTCCACGTTTTTGCGTAACGGCGGCTTGGTGTTTCCGCTGGCGGCGTGTGTGATCGCGGCGGCATTTTGCGCCTGGGATGCGCATGCGGCTCACCGTGCAGCTAAGCAGGATAGTGCTGCGTCCACGCTTCGCGTGCCGCGCTTACGCTGGGTTGGCATCCTTGCGGTGCTGGCACTTTGCCTTGTCTCTAATATGTACTTCACCAAGGTCTTTATGCCGGCGCACGACATCACGCCCGGCTCCAAGCGCGAGGTGCTTTCGATTCCGTTCCAGCAGACGGCGCGTTTTGTGCAAAAGCACGACGGTCTTAACTCGGGCGTGAATCCTACGGTTAAGGAGGACGGCACGATCGTAGAGGCGCCCTGCGACGGCCTGGTGACCGACGAGGAGCGTGCCGTGATCGACCGTGTGCTCAAGTACGAGAATCTGGGCCGCCGTTACAACCCGGATAAGTCGGACGCCGTCAAAAATTGCTTTAACGAGTACGCCTCGCAGGAGGACATCAAGGCCTATTTTGAGGTGTGGGCGCAGATGTTCAAAAAGGACCCCGGGTGCTATATCTCGGCGCTCATCAATAACTACTATGGGTATTTTTATCCGAGCGCTAGCGACGCATGGGTCTACAGCACGGCGCGCAGTGCCGAGATCATGGCGAAGCCCGATAACCTCAAGTACTTTGACTTCCATTCGGTCGATAGCAGGGTCGTGCGCTGGTGCGACCACCTGATTAACCTGTATCGTGTGGCGGTGCAGCGCGTCCCGTTTATCTCGCTCACCATGAGCTCGGCCACCTACGTGTGGATCATGATCGTCGTGGTGGTCTACCTGTTGCGCCGCCATTCGTGGCGCGCGCTGGCCATCTGGATACCGCTACTGGGTGTGCTCGCCGTGTGCCTGATCGGCCCCTGCAACGGTTCGACCTACATGCGCTACCTGTATCCGGTCATCGCCTGCATGCCTTTTGCCATCGGTGCCACGATCACCCGCAGCGACCTCCTCTGGTCCTAACTTGGTGCATTGGGGTCAGCTTAATCTGCAGCCCCTTGGCGCAAACAAGCCTGATCTCTTTGCACCAAGGGGCTGCATCATCACGACGCCTTCATTTTGGGGTTTATCTCGCAGGCCAGTAGGTATATCATAACGACGTTTGTTTATATTGCCCGAGCATCTGCGCTGGGCTTTAGGTCGAAACCGATAGGAGACACGTATGTCCGGACACTCTAAGTGGGCCACAACCAAGCATCGTAAGGGCGCGCAGGACGCCAAGCGTTCCGCCCTCTTCTCCAAGCTGAGCCGCAACATCACCGTTGCTGCCCGTCTCGGCGGTGACCCGCTGCCCGAGAACAACGCCAGCCTCGCCGCTGCCGTTGCCAAGGCCAAGGCTCAGTCCATGCCCAAGGACAAGATCAAGTCCGCTATCGACAAGGCTTTTGGTTCGGGTGCCGACGCTGCCGTCTACGAGAACATCGTGTACGAGGGCTACGGCCCCGCCGGTGTCGCCGTCTACGTTGACTGCCTGACCGACAACCGCAACCGCACCGCCGCTGATGTCCGTTCCGCCTTCTCCCACGCTGGTGGCAACCTGGGCACCTCCGGCTCCGTCGCCTTCCAGTTTGAGCGCAAGGGCCAGATCGTCGTCGCCAAGGAGATCCTGGACGAGAACGCCAAGAAGGAGACCATGATCGCCAACGGTGCTGCCGGTGACGAGGATGAGTTCATGATGGCCATCGCCGAGGCCGGTGGCGAGGACTACGAGGATGCCGGCGAGGAGTGGATCGTCTGGACTACT
>CABUVH010000121.1 GCA_902494935.1 uncultured Collinsella sp. | reverse complement strand
GTCGCGCACGGAGGCCGCCCCACCGGGGAGCGCCCAGGTGCGCAAATGCGCGGCGCGCTCAAAGCCGCCAAGGCTGGCAACAAGAAACTCGCCGCCCCAAATGGTCCCATCGGTGCCGGCGCCGGTGCCGTCAAAGGCGATGCCAAGGACGCGCGCGTCGGTTGTAAGCTGGCCCGCGGCGATGGCCTCGGCCATTACGCTCGCGATATGCGCATGATGGTGCTGCACCTCGACGAGCGGCAGATTGCATTTTCGCGTCTGCTCGCGCGCCCACTGGCCCGATAGATAGCTGGGGTGTAAATCGCAGGCCAAGGCGGCGGGCGCCAAGTCAAAGAGATCTTCCAAGCGCGTGCGCGCGGCGTTCCAGGCATCGAAGGTCCCGCCGTTTTCAACATCGCCGATATGCTGCGACACAAAACAGGTCGCCTCGCCGTTCGTCCCTTCACGCGTGAGCGCAATCGTGGCCTTTTGTTGTGGCCCGCAGGCGAGCACGCAGGACGGAGCGCCGTCGAGCGCCGGCAACGGCAGCGGCTGGGGTGCATATCCGCGAGCGCGGCGAACGGGCATAATGGCGCCGTCGACCACGCGCACTACAGAGTCGTCGTAGCGCGAGAGGATCGCGCGGTCGTTACCGAGCAACGCGTCGGCGATGCCGGCGGCAACGAGGTGTTCCCAGGCAAGGTCGTCGTCGGTCTCGATGGGTTCTTCGCTCAGGTTTCCGCTGGTCATGACGAGCGCGTGCATACCGCAGACTTCTGCCGCGGCAAGCAACAGATGCTGAAGTGGGGTATAGGGGAGCATAACGCCAAGCTCGGGCAGGTCGCGTGCGACGGACGGTGCGAGTACGAGGGCGTCGGGAGAATCGCCGTTGCCCTCGCCAACAGTGCGTCGGCGCAGCAGCACAATGGGACGGATGCTGCCGGCGAGAAGCTCGCGCTCAGCGTCGTCGATATGGCACAGGCGCCCGGCATCGGCAAGACTGCGTACCATGACGGCAAGTGGTTTGTTGCTGCGGCGTTTGCGACGGCGCAACTCGGCCACCGCCTGCTCGTTGGCAGCGTCACAGGCTAGATGGAATCCGCCCAGGCCCTTGATGGCGACGATGCCACCGCTGGCCAGCAGCTCAACGCAGCGCTCGATGATAGCGTCGCTGGCCTCGCGTGTGGTGCCGACGGCCGGTGTCGCGGACGAATTCCCGCACGCATTGCCGTTTACAGCCTCGCGCCACGTAATATGCGGCCCGCAATCAAAGCAGGCATCGGGCTGCGCGTGAAAACGCCGGTCGAGTGGGTCGACATACTCCGCAGCGCACTTGGGACACATGGGAAAACAATCCATCGACGTGGCCGCTCGGTCATAAGGCAGCGATCGGATGATGGTAAAGCGTGGGCCGCAGTTAGTGCAGTTGATAAAGGGGTAGTGATAGCGTCGGTCGGCGGGATCGAACAACTCGCGCAGGCAATCGTCACAGGTGGCGATATCGGGCGAGACAAGTGTGGTGTGCGCGGTCTGGTCCTGCGATGCTACGATGCGAAAGCCCTGCTCGTTAGCGGCATCCCAGTTGCCGGGTGCTAGGTCTACAACCTCGACATGCTCCACGCGAGACGCCGCAGGCGCATGCTCGGAAAGTGCGTCAACCAATTCGTCGAGCGACTCGCTTAGGGCGTGCGCCTCGATATGCACGCCGTCGCCCGCATTGAGCACCCATCCGCAAATGCCATGCGCCATGGCCTCGCGATACACAAACGGTCGCATGCCAACGCCCTGCACAATGCCCGTCACATGAATATGCACATGCCGCATGCGACACCCCTCATCAAAACCGACCAAAAAGGGACAGGTTTATTTTGGTAGGTAAAACTTCTAAACCTGCCAAAACAAACCTGTCCCTTTTTGGCAGGTGCGCTGCGGGAAATTCCGCTACAGCCCCAGGCTCTGCTTGGTGGCGGCGCACGTGAGCTCGCCGTGCTTAACACCGCGCAGGCCCAGCAGGCGGTCGGCTAGTTCGTAGACGCGCTCGCCGCGACCCTTGAGCGCCAGAATCTCCAAGCAGTTGTGGTGATCCAGATGCACGTGCATGGTCGATACGATCTCGTTGGTGTAGTCGTGCTGCACCTCGTCCAGGCGGCGTGTCAGATCGCCGGTGTGATGGTCGTAGATCATGGTGAGCGACCCGATAACATGCTCATCGGGCGTGCGCATCTGCTCCTTGGCGATCGAGGCGCGAATCAGGTCGCGTACGGCCTCGGAGCGGTTGGCCACGTCGCCGCGGCGCGCGATCTGTTCGTCAAAACGGCGCAGCAGGTCGTCCGGTGCGGTAACCGAAAAGCGGACCAGCTCGGAGCCGGAGCCACTACAGTGGCAGCCTGCGTCACCGTCCGCCCCGTGCGGATGCTCGTGCTCGTACCCGCAGCCGTGCTCGTGTTCGGCCACGTTACACCAGCTTCACGGAGCCGACGGAGTTGTGGTCGGCCTCGATGGCCTCTTCGTAGCCCTCGAGTGCATCATGGGCCTCGTGCAGCGCGGCCATGGCGGCCTCGAGCTTGGCGCCGATGCGCTCCATGTCAAAATTCTCGGTCGCATGCAGCAACTGATGGCTCCATTCGTGAGCGAGCTCGATGGTGTCGTCGACCTGCTTGACGCTCATGGCAAGCTGGCTCATGTTCATTCCAACATCATGCATGGGAAAACTCCTTTTGTATGGGGCAGTTCAGTGGTTCAGATTTTACTACGCCCGCTCTGCGCGCAGCTGCATAAGAAAACGGGTACGAGTCTGTGCGACCCGCACCCGTTCACTGGGGGCTGTTTGTGACTACCATACTATCCGCGGTTGCACTCGGTGCATTCAGAAGTCCGGCGAGCGGTGCAAAAGCGCTCATAGACGGCGAGTAAGTAACAAGCGTATTACAGATGCTTCTCCAGCAGCGCCTGCAGCCTCGCCTTGGGTAGAGCGCCAACCGAGCGGTCAATCTCCTCGCCGTTCTTAAACACAATCAGCGTGGGGATGCTCATGACGCCATACTTCATGGCCAGGTCCTGGTTGTCGTCGACATTGCATTTGGCAACGGCAAGCTTGCCCGCCAGCTCATCGGCAACCTCGTCAACGATGGGCGAGAGGGATCGACAGGGACCGCACCACGGTGCCCAAAAATCAACCAGCACGGGCAGGCTGTCGTTAACGATGGAATCGAAGTTCTCGGGGGTAATCTGATTAATGCCAGCCATGGTGACCTCCATAATGCGACGCGGCTCGGCCGCGTAAAACTCAGTACGACCGTGCTTATACCCAGCCGCCCGCAAAGCAACCACTCGCGGGCAGCTCTTTTATATAATGGTGGGCACGCAAACGATTGGAGAGCGCATGTCCACGTCACAAAGCCAGAAAAAAGAAGCCATCGCCCAGGCGGCCGAGCAGGAGCTCACATCGCTTGCGGTCCGTGGCGTGCGTATCGCGGGCAACGCGTGCTCGCCGATCGTTCTGGTCAAAGGCGATTTGGACGACGCCGAGCGTTCGGGTGGCGAGCTTGCTGCCGGCCCGGATGGCACGGCGTTGCGCAAGGCGCTTGGGGCCATCGGCTACGCGCCCGAGGATTTTTGCGTGCTGGCAAGCGTCGCCGGCGTGGGTGACGGAGCGGTCGCGGTGGGCGAGACTCTGCCGTGCGAGCTGTTCCGCGAGGCGCTTGAGGCTTTGGATCCCGAGGCGGTGCTACTGCTCGACAACAACGCGGCTGACGCCATGCGCGAGACCTACGCCGATATGCTCGTGGCGATCGATGACTTCGACACCGCCATGCTCAAGCCCGGCTTGGTCGCCCATGTGCAGGGTCGCCGCGTGCTCGCGCTCGACGGTTTTGAGGCGGCGCTCACTGACAAAGCCGCCAAGCAGCGCATGTGGGCATACATCAAGCAGCTGACCCCGGCAGCCGCGCCGCTGTAGCGGATTGGCGCCGGCGAGCGATTGCCTGGCGGACAAGGCGCGCCTCGAGATCGGCGCCGCACTTCTACATCACAGCGCGCAGCTCAAACCGATCGCCGTTAATGCGGAACTGACAGTTGCCGTTCATGCGCTCCACGGCAAGTTTGATGCTCCTGGTGCCAAAGCCGTGGCCCGCATGCCGGGTCACGGGCATGCCATCGACCATGCGCGGCGCGCGGTCAAACGTGTTGGAAACTAACAGCAGCAGCTGGCCGTCCTCTAATCGCAGGTCAAAGTCGACGAATCGCTTTCCTTGGGGTGCGGCGCTTGCGGCGGTGATAGCGTTTTCCAAGGCATTTGAGAGCACGCTAAACAGGTCGGCGTCACCTACGTGGATGGTTTCGGGTACGGCGGCGCGCAGGTTGGCGGTAATGCCGTTTCTATTGATATCCGAGTTAAATGACGAAAGCGCGATGTTTACGGTCTCGTTGGCGCAGAAGCGGCGTACGGCGGTGCGATCGCCGGCTTCGCAGAGTTCATCGATGCGTTTGAGCGCCTCGTCGGTGTGGCCCTCCTCAATTAAAGCGGCCAGGCCGCGTAGGAAGTGGCGCATATCGTGGCGAAGAATCGACAGCTCGCGCCCAGATTGACGCCAAGCCTCGAGCTCTTTGATGGCGGCGTTGTCGCGGGTTTCGAGCATCCAGCGCTCTCGCTCGGCGGTTTCCTTTTCTTCGTATTCGCGCAGGTAAACGGCAAGAAACATAAGATAGAAGGCACAGAGCGCAAATGCCAAAAACTCAACCGTCACCACCGAGCCCGAGTGGAACAGCGTGGTGTAGACGTTGGTGGCATAGTCAAAGACGTAATAGACGAGCGGCAGGATTAAAAGGATGCCCAGCTCGGTGGTGCTTTTAATCGCCAAGCGCGGACCGATGTCGCCGGCCCAATGCGGCAGGACGGCAAAGACGGCGAGTGTGGTCGCGATGCGCGCCAGATAGTACGCGATCTGAGAATCGGTTGCGGCAAATGCGGCGATGCCCATCCAATTGCTGAACTGGCAGCTCAGATAGGCACTCGTAATGCCGAGCACGGCAAGCAGCGGGCTCAGGCGGTAGCGCGCGCACAAATAGATGACGAGCGGCAGATGCACGACGAGCGGATATACCTGGCGGGCAAAAAGCTCGCCGCCGACGGCATTGGCGAGGCCAAATGCGCATCCGGTTACGGCACCGACCAGCACCAGTTCAAGCGCATGACGCCGGTTGATCTCGACACCGCACAGTGCCGCCGAGGCAAAGACGCCAAAGAGCAGCGTCGTGGCGTGGTGGATTGCCCAAAGGACCATTTCGACCGAGGAGACCATCAGCGTCTCCCACCCTCAAAGCGCGCCGCAAAGTAGGCGTCTTGGAATCCCTGCTTGCAGCTGCGCGAAAGCGGGATGCACGCGCCCGAGCGCATGACGATGTCCGTGCGGTCAAAGTGATCGATATTGCGCAGGTTGACCTGGTAGCTGCGGTGGCATTTAAAGAAGACCGCGTTTTGCTCCAAGCGGTCCTCGACGCTGCGGAACGACTCGAGTGCCTCGATATCGCGTCCGTCGCGCAGGTGGAAGACCACGTGCTTGTTGCGCGCCTCGGCATATTCGATGTCGGACAGGCGCAGGGCGTGGTAGCCAAAGGAAGTTTTGATCACGAGCTCGTCGGTTGCCGCCGGGCGCATGCTCGAAAGCTCGTCGAGTAATCGCGCCAGGCGTTCGTAAGTCACGGGCTTGAGCAGATAGTCGAAGGCGCGGACCTCGTAGGATTCCAGCGCGAACTCGGGCGACGAGGTGAGGAACACCAGGCGCACGGCGGTGTCGGCCTGGCGCAGTTCGCGTGCGGTGTCCATGCCGTTGACGAGCGGCATGATCATGTCGAGCAGAATGATGTCGGCGCGCGATGCGGCAT
>CABUVH010000120.1 GCA_902494935.1 uncultured Collinsella sp. | reverse complement strand
TTCGACGTTTGCCCAGATAAAACCAGCCAAAATAAGCCTGTCACTTTTTGGCAGGTTTGCTAGAGGAGGTTGGGATGGACAAGGCTGAGTTGCGGCGGGCGGTGATTGCCCAGCGCGATGCTCTTGATTTGGACTTGCGGGCGGCGAAGTCTGCTGATATCTGTGCGCGGCTGGTTGAGCTGCTGGGCCGCTTGGATGCCGCGGCGCCGCGCATCGTTGCCGTCTATGCCGCGATGGGTTCCGAGGCAGACCCTGCCGCGTTTGCCGCTGCGGCCGCCGTGCGCGGCTGGCGCGTAGCCTATCCGTGCATGCTCTCGGCAATTGATGCCGCAGCTTGTGGCCAGCGCATGTGTATGCGGGCAGTTGCCGCCGACGATGCGTCCGCGGCTCCGTTTATCGCCCACCCTACGCGGGCCTTTGCGGCCACGGACATCGACAGCGACCGCTTCCCCATCGTGCCTGCCGAGGCTCTCGACATGATTGTTGTGCCGCTCGTGTCCTTCGACCAAACCGGCGCGCGCCTGGGCTACGGCGGCGGTTGCTATGACCGCTATCTGCCCATGCTCTCGCCCGCATGCCAAATCATCGGCATCGCCTTTGACGAGCAGCGTGTCGACCGCGTTCCCACCGACGCTCACGACCTGCCGCTACCCCACATCATCAGCGCCTAATCGCCGCCATATCAGCCACGGCTACAGCAGTACCATCGCAGCCTAGTGCTCCTCGCCGGCGCAGGCCAGGTCGTAGGGCGTGGTCTGGTAGACGTAGTAGTTGAGCCAGTTGGTGTAGAACAGCTGAGCTTGGCTGCGCCAGACGTTGCGCGGCTCGGCGGAGGGGTCGTCACCCGGAAAGTAGTGCGCCGGCACCTCCGGGTTGAGCCCGCGCTTCACATCGCGCTCGTACTCCAGGCGCAGCGTATCGGTGTCGTACTCGGGATGGCCAAAGACAAAGAAGCGACGGCTGTCGGTCGACTTGACGATGTACAGGCCCACCTCGTCGGACACGGCCACGACCTCAAGCTGCGGCTCGGCCTCCACGTCCTCGCGGCGCACGTCGGTGTTGCGCGAATGTACGGCATAGAAGCGGTCGTCAAAGCCGCGGACCAGCGGGCTTTGCGGCTTCACCAGATAATGCTCGAACACGCCGCTCGCCTTTGCCGGCAGGTCGTACTTCTGGATGCCGTAATGATGGTACAGCCCTGCCTGCGCGCCCCAACAAATGTGCAGCGTAGAGTGCACGTGCGTGGTGGACCAATCCATGATCTGGCAGAGCTCGGGCCAGTAGTCGACCTCCTCGAACGGCATCTGCTCCACCGGCGCGCCCGTGATGATCAGGCCGTCGTAGTGGATGTCGCGGATGTCGTCGAACGTGCGGTAGAACGTCTCCAGGTGGCCGGCGCTCACGTGCGTGGCCTCGTGCGTCTTGGTGCGCAGCAGGTCCACCTCCACCTGCAGCGGCGTGTTGGAGAGCTTGCGCATGATCTGCGTCTCAGTGGCGATCTTAGTGGGCATGAGGTTGAGGATGAGCACGCGCAGCGGACGGATGTCCTGGTGCAGCGCGCGGTACTCGGTCATGACAAAGATGTTCTCGCTCTCGAGCTGCGCGGCTGCAGGGAGAGCGTCGGGGATACGAATGGGCATGGATGCTCCTTACGAGTCAGTTGCAGCTATGGTACAACGACCGGCCCCATCCGCGCGAGCGCATCGCCCAGCGATGCCGTCAACGGCCCAAATCACTCCAAAAGTAGAGATTAAGGCATGTCCCAAAATCTACGGCACTTTAGCCTAGCAAAGTAACAGCAGGACGCTACAATGGTTCGACGCGAAAAACTCGGCCGAAAGGATACATATATGTACCAGACGCGTAAGATCGGTGTGGTCGGCCAGGGCCACGTAGGAGCACATGTTGCCAACAGTCTGCTCATGCAGGGCATTGCCGATGAGCTGTACCTGTGCGATATCAACCAGGCCAAGGTGACGTCCGAGGTCCAGGACCTGCGCGACTCCCTTTCGTTTGTCCCGTACAACACCAAGATCGTCAACTGCTACGACCACTACGAGGAGCTTGCCTGCTGCGACGTCATCGTCAACGCCGCCGGCAAGGTCGCGCTGGCCGCCGGCAACCGCGACGGCGAGCTGTTCTTTACCACCGACGCCGCCCGCACCTTTGCCAAGCGCATCGTCGACGCCGGCTTTGATGGCATCTTCGTGAGCATCTCCAACCCCTGCGACGTCGTGTGCACCGAGCTGTGGCACCTGACCGGCTACGATCCCAAGAAGATCATCGGCTCGGGCTGCGGCCTGGACTCCGCCCGCCTGCGCACCGAGATCTCCAAGAAGGTCGGCGTGAGCCCCAAGTCCATCGACGCCTACATGATCGGCGAGCACGGCTTTAGCCAGCTGGCCGCCTTTAAGGCCGCAACCATCGCCGGCAAGAGCCTTAACGAGCTTCAGGCCGAGAACCCCGACAAGTACGCCTTTGACCACATGGAGGTCGAGGAGCTCGCGCGCAAGGGCGGCTACGTAACCTACCAGGGCAAACAGTGCACCGAGTACGCCGTCGCCAACTCCGCCGCGCGCGTTTGCGCCGCCGTGCTGCATAACGAGCACGCCGTGCTTTCCGCCTCCACGCTCATGACCGGCCAGTATGGCGAGGAGGGCATCTTCACCTCCCTGCCGTGCGCGATCGGTGCCGAGGGCGTCGAGGAGGTCTACACGCTGGACCTGTCCGAGCACGAGCTCGAGGGCTTCCACAAGAGCTGCCAGCACATCCGCGACAACATCGCCCAGCTCGACTGGTGGGACGCCGAGGCCTACGACGCGAAGTAGGCCGCCGCTTGACGCGACACCTCGCTCATACGGACGCTATGCAAAGCGGGCCGCGCCGGAAATCCCCGGCACGGCCCGCTTTTTGGCTCATGCGACACGCTCGCGAATCGAAGGTGAATGCTTTTCCCGTTACCTAGTACTGCTCGATGCCCATGTAGCGACGAATCTCGGGGCTGTGGTCGAACACCTTGCCGCGGGCGGCGCGCAGCTCGCAGCTCATGTTGTAGAAGAAGATCGGCTCCAGGAACGAACGCACGCTGGCAGGCACTTCGCCCACGCCGTACTCGAGCGCATCGAGCACCATGACTGTATCGGTGTGCGTGTTGAGGAACGCCAGCGCGCGCTCCTCCATGGGGCGGCACTCGCCCGATCCGAGCTGCACAAAGTAGAACACGCCGGGCTCGGTGGCTTCGAACGGGCCGTGGAAGTACTCGCCGGAGTGGATGTAGCAGCAGTGCTGCCACTGCATCTCCATGAGCGAGCAGATCGCCATGGCATAGGTCTGGCTAAAGTTGGGACCGGAGCCCAGGATATAGAAGAACTTGTGCTGCTGGCAGAGCTCGGCAAAGCGGGCGCCCAGCTCGGCGTTGACCTTCTCACGGGCGGCGGGCAGCAGCGCATCCATCTGCTTGAGGCCCTCATACATGTCGGCGAGTGACTCGTAGCCTTCCTGCTGGTCGAGCAACTCGGCGGCGATCAGAGCGCCAATGCCCTGCGGCACCTCGGCCTGCGACACGCCCTCACCCCACGGATAGACCCAGGTAGTCCACTTGCCGTTGTCGATCTTTGAGCCCTCGCAGTCGGTAAGGGCAATGACCTCGGCACCGGCGGCCAGCGCCATCTCGCAGCCGTCGACGACCTCCTGCGTGTTGCCGCTGTGGCTGCAGGCGATGACGAGAGACTTCTCGCCAAGACTCTTGGGAGCCATCAGGCAAAACTCGCGTGCCGTGTAGACCGTCGAGGTAAACGTGGTGGCCTCACGCTTGAGCAGCTCGTTGGCCGGCATGAGATCGATCATCGAACCGCCGCAAGCGATCCAAAAGACGTTCTCGATCTTGCCCTTGCGCTCGATAATTTCCTGAATCAGATCATGTGCGTTCATGCTGATGCCCCTCCTTGTGTGGCGGCTTTTGGCGACGGCTGCTCGTACCTGCTGTCGTTCTATGTTGTTCTATATATACCACGCATGCAGCCACGGTGGAAGCCATTGCGGTAAATTTGTTCCATGTTGTTCTATTCGTGAACGTTAGATGTCGAACACGTAGCGCGAGCCCACGATCTTTTGACGACCGAGCAGCAGGGGCCGCTCGTCCTCATCGGTAAAGTAGGCCTCCATATAGAAGAGCGGCTCGCCGACCGGCACCTCCAACAGCGGGGCTGCCTGAGCATCGGCAAGCGCAATCTCCACAGTACAGGGGTCGGACTTGAGCGGCGAACGGCCCGAATGCTCGGCAACGAGCGCAAAGATGGAATTGTCCGTGAGGTCCTTGTCGGCAAGCGTCTGCAGATAGGGATGGTCGGCCAGCACAAAGGCGTTGTTCTCGAGCATGACGGGCACGCCATCTGCCGTGCGCACGCGCTCGACCACGATGAGCTCGCAGCCGGGTTCCACACCAAAAAACGCCGCGTCCTCGCGCGTCGCCGCAACCACCGTGCGCGACACCAGACGTGCTCCGGCCACCATGTCGTTGGCGGCGCAACCCTCGGAAAAGCTCTGAACGTCACCCTTCTGGACAATCTTGCGTTTGAGCTTGGGCGCGCACACAAACGTGCCCCTCCCCTGCTGACGGTTGAGATACCCCGCGCGCGACAGCTCCTCGACGGCGCGGCGCACGGTGATGCGTCCCACGCCGTAGTGCTTCGCGAGCTCCATCTCGGAAGGAATGCGCGAGCCGGATGCGTACACGCCGCGCGCGATCTCGCCCTTTAGGTCGTCCATAACCTGCTGGTACAACGGCACGGCGGACACCTCAGTGCGCTCGGTTTTATCGTCGGATGCCATCATTACGCTCCATCCCGTGCATGCTCGGACTCAAACTCTTCAATCGCCGCCATAAACTGCTCGCCAAAGGCATCGGCCTTTTTCTCGCCAATACCGTTGACCTGGATAAGCTCGTCGCGTGTCTGAGGTCGTAGGCGGCACAGGCCGCGCAGGGCCTTGTCAGAGAAGACCATGTACGGCGCCATCTCCAGCTCGGTCGAAATCTCCTTGCGCAGGGCACGCAGGCGCTCGAACAGCTCGGCATCGTCACCCACGCGCGGGCGCTGATCTAGCTCGGCCTCCTCACGCAGCAGATCCACCGCGCGGCGGGCACGGGCCGAGGCCTTGCGCTTGGACGCACGACGCTTGACGGTAAAGGCAAACGCCTCATCCTCGACCTCGGTGGTACGCGGGCCCAGCCCCACGACCGGGTACTGCCCCTGCGAGGTAGCCAGATAACCGCGGCCGCACAGCTGGCCGATGATGTCCTTGATAC
The DNA here is from genome assembly GCA_902494935.1 of uncultured Collinsella sp. Taxonomy (GTDB): domain Bacteria; phylum Actinomycetota; class Coriobacteriia; order Coriobacteriales; family Coriobacteriaceae; genus Collinsella. The sequence continues at coordinate 601 of CABUVH010000120.1, read as the reverse complement.
GCCCGACCGATTCGCTCGACAGCTCACCGTAGCCGCGGTCCTCGTCCAGATGCATCTGGCGAATGCGCTCGGTGTTGCCGCCGTGGAGCACGTCGGCGATGAGCGACTTGCCAAAGCGCATGGGTCGCGTAGCCACATAGCGCACAGCGGCGCGGGCCATATCGGTGACGTCCTCGACCTCGAACTGCGTGAGGCAGTTGCTGCAGTTGCCGCAGCCCTCGGCCTCGTCCGTGGCGGTGGCGCCCGCACCAGCCGCGGCAGCATGCTCGGCCGCGGCCTCGTCGCCAAAGTAGCGCAACATATATTCGCGCAGGCAGCCGGTGGTATTGCAATAGCCCTCCATCTGGCTGAGCAGACGATATCGATTCTGGAGCGCCCACGCGCGCTGCTCGTCGTCAAGCGCCTCATCGGCGGCATCGCCGCGGTCGATTAAAAAGCGGCGCATGCGAAAATCGTTACCGTTCCACAGCAAGTGGCAGCTTGCCGGGTCGCCATCACGGCCTGCGCGGCCCGCCTCTTGGTAGTATGCCTCGATACTCTCGGGCACGTTGTTGTGGATCACGTAGCGCACGTTGGGCTTGTCGATGCCCATGCCAAAGGC
>CABUVH010000119.1 GCA_902494935.1 uncultured Collinsella sp. | reverse complement strand
CCACACCGGTCTCGTTATTGGCGACCATGATGCTCACGAGCGCGACGTCGTCGCCCAGTAAGTCGTTCAGCGCATGAGGCTCAATGTAGCCCGCACGGCAGGGCTGAACCAGGTCGACGGTAAAGCCGGCGGCACGCAGCAGCGGCAGGTTGTCCAGGATCGAATCGTGCTCGATGGCAGATACGATCACGCGGTTACGCTTACGGTCGCGCTGACGTGCACCCTCGGCAAGACCGAGTAGCGCCAGCTGGTTGGCTTCGGTGCCGCCGTTGGTCAGAACAATCTCAGACGGGCGAACGCGCGCGCCAAAGCTGCGGGCGATCTCGCGACGTGCAACCTCCAGACGCGCGGCAGCCTTGCGGCCGAGCGAGTGCAGCGAGTTGGGGTTGACGCCTGCTAGCTCGCTATCGTCGTACTCACGCTGCGCAAGGCGCGCCTCGGCGCGCATGGGCGTCGAGGCGGCGTAGTCAAGATTCACGGGTATGCGGTTTTGACCTGCGGTCATAAGGGTTTATGCCTCCTGTGCAGCCTCGTTGCCCAGCTTCTGCAGCAGCGCAACCTCGGCAGTGGGATCTTCGGACTTAAATACGGCAGAACCGGCCACCAGGGCATTTGCGCCGGCCTTGACGACCTCGGCAATGTTCTTGGAAGAAATGCCACCGTCGACCTCGATGAGGGGCGAAACGCCGTGACGCTCGCACATGGCCTTGAGCTCGTGGAGCTTAGCGATGGTGCCCGGGATAAAGCTCTGGCCGCCAAAGCCTGGGTTCACGCTCATGAGCAGTACCATATCGACGACGTCGATGATGCTCTCGAGCACGCACACGGGGGTGGCGGGGTTGAGAGCAACGCCGGCCTTGACGCCGCGCTGCTGTAGATGCGTGAGCGTGCGGTGCAGGTGCGTGGAAGCCTCGTAGTGCACGGTGATCATGTCGGCGCCGGCGTCGGCGTACCAATCGACCGTCTCGTCGGGGTTCGATACCATCAGGTGCGCGTCGACCGGTACATCGGTGGAGCGCTTGACGGCCTTAAGGATGTCAGCGCCAAAGGTGAGGTTGCCGGTAAAGTGGCCGTCCATGACGTCGAAGTGCACGTAGTCGGCGCCGGCGATCTTGTCGAGGTCGCCCTTGAGGTTGGCCATATCGGCCGAAAGGATGGACGGAGCGATTTTAATGGAACCCATGGTAGAAGCCTTTCTGCGCTAGTCGGTGAGTCCGTAGAACTCTTGGGAGGGTACGCGGTCGGTAAGAATCTCGAGCGCCCTATCCAAAGTAACACCGTTGTAGAGCGTTTGCTCCACGGCAAAGGTGAGCGGAATGTCTACGCCCAGTGAACGGGCAAGCTCGCTCACGCTGCGGGCCGCGACGGCGCCCTCGACCACCATATGCGTGCGCGTCTGATACTCGTCGAGCGACACGCCGTGGGCAAACTCGTAGCCAAAGGTGCGGTTGCGCGAATGCTCCGAGGTGCAGGTGGCAATGAGGTCACCCATGCCGGCAAGTCCCATGCAGGTCATAGCTTGACCGCCGCGGGCATGCACCAGACGGCTAATCTCGGCCAGGCCGCGCGTCATGATGAGGGCGAGCGTGTTGTCGCCGGCACCGGTGCCGGCGGAGATGCCGCACACGATGGCGATAACGTTTTTCATGGCGCCGCAGACCTCGACACCGGTCATGTCCTGCGACAGGTAGATGCGGAAGGCCGTGGATAGGAGCAGGTTCTTAAAGGTCTCCCCTACCTGCGCGTCTTTGCTGGCGATGACGGCGGCAGAAAGTCCGCCGCGGCAGATCTCCTCGGCATGGTTGGGGCCCGAAAGCGCCGCGACACGTGCCTCGTTGCCGATCTCATTGGCGATGACCTCGCTCATGAGCAGGCCAGACTCGGGCTCAATACCCTTGGTGAGGCAGAGCACCGGGGTATCGGCGGCGATAAAGGGCGCTGCCCGATGGCACACGTCGCGCAAGTGCGTGGAGGGCACGGCAAAGATGATCGCATCGGCACCGTCGAGCGCCTGGGCGAGTTCGGTCGTTGCTACCACGTTGTTCGGCAGCTCGTAGCCCACAAGGTAGCGGGGGTTGCGGTGCTCACCGTTAATGCCGGCGGCCGTCTGCTCGCTATGGGCCCACATGGTCACGCGCACGGCTCGCGCGGCGGCAAGGCCGGCGACGGCGGTTCCCCACGAGCCAGAGCCAATCAGCGCAACATTCATGACTCTCTCCTACTTATCGTCGGGCTCGGTGACGCGCTTGGTAAACGAGAGCTTGGACTCCTTACCTGTCATGAGCTTTTTGATGTTCGTACGATGGGCCCACACCACAGTAATGCCGATCAGCGCCATGCAAAACTTAAGTCCGAGGCTGCTGTACGGAAAGACCGCGCAGGCAGCGATGGGAAGACCGATGGCCGCGGCAAGCGAGCCCACCGACACAAACTTGGTGATGGCGACGGCCACGATAAACATGCCCAGCAGCGAAAGTCCGATGGGCCAGTACCAGGCGAGGATGACGCCCAGACCAACTGCGATGCCCTTGCCGCCATGGAAGTTGAGGTAGGGCGAGAAGATATGGCCCCACACGGCTGCCAGGCAGATGACGCCGAGCATCCAGTCGCCGGCGGCACCGGGGGCCATAATGCTCACGGGGAAGCCATAGCCCAAGTCGGCAATGAGCGGACGCGCGATAAGGACGCAGATGGCGCCCTTAAGGCAGTCTAGCAGCAGCGTGAGCGCGGCCACTTTGGGGCCGGCCACGCGCAGGGCGTTGGTGGTGCCGATGTTGCCGGAGCCCGCCTTACGAATGTCCGTGTGGTTGAACACGCGGCCCAGGATCAGACCAAACGGAATCGCCCCGATAAAGAACGAGACCACGGCGCAGATGGCGGTCAGAAGAATCGGATTATGCATCCTTTTGCTCCTTCTTCCTAAAGAAGAGTCGAATGGGCGTGCCGGCAAAGTCGAAGGTCGAGCGCATGCGGTTCTCTACGTAGCGCTGGTAGGTGTCGTTGACCAGGTCGCTGTGGTTGACGAAGAACGTGAACGTCGGCGGGTTGACGCCCGTCTGGGTCACGTAGTGCATACGCAGGCGGCGCTTGCCGTCCACCACGGTATGACCGAACTCGCGCAGGTCGGTGAGGAACGTGTTGAGGCGTGAGGTGCTGATCTTCTGCGAGCGCGTCTTCTCGGCAGCGTCTACCATTGCCCAGATCTTCTCGACGCTGCGGCCAGTGAGGGCAGAGATGCGCAGGTACTGGGCCCAGGGAGCCATGACGCCCAGACGGCGGTCGATGGTCTCCATGCAGGCCTCGCGCTTACGGTCGTCGTCGAGCAGGTCCCACTTGTTGAGCAGCACCACGATGGCGCAACCGCGCTCGATGGCAAGGCCCATGACCTTCTGGTCCTGCTCGGTAACGCCCACGGAGGCGTCAACGACGAGCAGCGCCACGTCGGCGCGGTCGATGGCGCGCAGGCCGCGGACCATCGAGTAGTACTCGATGTTCTCGTACACGGTGCTCTTCTTACGGATGCCCGCAGTGTCGACCATGCGGTAGTGCTTGCCGTTGCGCTCGACGACCGTGTCGATGGCGTCGCGCGTGGTTCCGGCAATGTTGGACACGATGGAGCGGTCGGCGCCCAGGATGCGGTTGAACAGCGAGGACTTACCGGCGTTGGGGCGGCCGATGATGGCGACGTTCAGCGCGTCGGGGAACTCATCGGCGACCTCGTCCTCTTCCTCGGGAAGCAGGGCCACGATGTCGTCGAGCAGGTCGCCCGTGCCATGACCGTGCAGGGCCGAGAGCGGCGTGGGCTCACCGATGCCGAGCGAATAGAACTCCCAGATGCTGTCGTTCTCGCGATCGGGGTTGTCGAGCTTGTTTACCAGCAGAAAGACCGGCTTGTCGCAGCGCTTGAGCATGCGGGCGACCGACTCGTCCTCCTCGGTGACGCCGGTGCGGCCGTCGACCACAAACAGGATGACGGCGGCTTCCTCGGCGGCGGCGAGCGCCTGGTCGCGGATGGACGTGGCAAAGACGTCATCGCTCTTGAGCGGCTCGATGCCGCCCGTGTCGACGATGGTGAACTCGCGGCCGTTCCAATCGGCCGTGTGATACGAGCGGTCGCGCGTGACACCGCGTGACTCGTGGACGATGGCGTCCGAGGTCTGGGCCAGGCGGTTAACGAGCGTGGACTTGCCCACGTTGGGGCGTCCGACGACGGCGACGATAGGTTTCATCTGCTCTCCTTTAATGGGTAGGGTCAGTGGAAGTGTTAGAGTCGGCAGGCACAATGCCAAGGATGTGCTCCAGGGTATCGAGCAGCTCATGCGGCATGGTCGACACCACATGAACCTCGGCGCCGCGACTGGTAAGGCTTGCGAGTAAATCGTCACGATGATACTCGTCAAGCGTCATGCCGTCAGCGTTGAACATGAGCTTAGGCACAAAGAGCATAACCCCAGAGAGATCCTGCGGCAGCTGCTCCAGAATGTCACACGCGACGATGAGGCCGGTCACGTCCACGTTGCCGCCAAAGTAGCGGTTCTTGATGGCTGTGGCGGTGCCGGCGAGACCATGCGGCGACTCCACAAAGCGCGCCACGGTGTCGCGAGCGCTGGCGCCGGAGAGGCACAGAAGGCGCTGGTTGCGCTCGGCGATTGCCTCGCGAACTCGGCGCAGGCGCTCGGCATCGGCGGCGAGCACGTTGTCGGTCTCGTCCAGATAGGAGCGGATCATACCGATGCCGTCGTAGTACTGCGGGTAGCCGTCGTAAAAGTCCGCCTCGGGTGGCTCGATGCCGGCATCCAAGTAGAACTCGTCGCTCATCTGGAAGGTGTGGCGGCCAAAGCGCTCGAAGGCACGGTCCTGGAACGGTCGGATCATGGCAATGGTCTCGCGCGCTAGCTCGGGCTTGTCGCTGTAGGACCAGCTAAAACGGTTCTGATGCTTGGTAAAACCGAGCGGCACAATGCCCAGACTGGTGATTTGCTCGTGCTCCTCGCAAAAGCGCAGGGTCTTTTCCAGCTCCTCGCCGTCGTTCATGCCGGGACACAGCACAATCTGGGCGTGGATCTCGATGCCGGCTGCCATGATGGCCTCGAGCACGTCCATGCCGCGCTGGGCGTTGCGGCCCATCATGCGGCGGCGGACGTCGGGGCTCACGGCGTGGACCGACACGTTCATGGGGCTCATGTTGCGTTGGATGACGTTTTGCACATCTTCGTCGGTGAGGTTGGTCAGCGTGACGAAGTTGCCCTGCAAAAAGCTTAGGCGATAGTCGTCGTCGCGAATATAGAGCGTGGAGCGGCCGCCCTTGGGGAGCATCGTCATAAAGCAAAATACGCAGGCGTTCACACAGGTGCGCATACCATCGAAGATGGGGCCATCGAATTCAAGGCCCCAGTCCTCTCCCGGGAAGCGGTCGAGCTCGACGGGGGTGACGCTGTTGTCGCGCGGGTCGAAAACCTCGAGGTCGACGGTGTCGTCGTCGGCCTCCCAGAGCCACACGATCATGTCGGTGAGCGCCTCACCGTTGACCGTGAGCACACGCATGCCCGGCTCGATACCCACATCCCACGCGGGCGATTCGGGACGCACGTTCTTTACGAGCGCGCCCTCACCCGGCTCGGGGTCGCGGCTGCGCCCGTAATCGGCCACCTCGGCGGCGTATGCGGGTACGGTCTGGTCCATGATTAGCGGCAAAGCTCCTTGATGCGCTCGACGGCGCGCTCGATGTGTTCTTGCGGGGTGGAGGCTCCGGCGGTGATGCCGATGTGGTGAGCGTCGGTAAACCAAGCGGTCTCAAGCTCTGAAGCTTCCTCGATGTGATGCGTGCGCTCGCAGGCGTCTGCGCAAATTTGCGCCAGGCGGCGGGTGTTGCCCGAGTTCTTTCCGCCCACCACAACCATGCAGTCGCAGCGGTTGGCGAGAGACGCCGCCGCCTGCTGGCGCTCGCTCGTGGCTGCGCAGATGGTGTTGAT
>CABUVH010000118.1 GCA_902494935.1 uncultured Collinsella sp. | reverse complement strand
CTGTACGCCTTCGGTGCTACGGGCTTCCCGTTCACCAAGACGGCCCTTTTGCTCGATAGCCACAGCGAGGGCGTCTATGATGCGGCGATCGCTATGTACAAGTCGACCTGCGCGTACTGTAAGTGGGAGGACCAAGGCATTATCACCATCAGCGGTATGACCGAGCGCGATAGCATGGCATCGTCGCCCAAGTTGGAAGAGGTGCGAGAGCTCGCTCGCAAGCTCGCATAGCGCGCATTTCTAATAACGAACAAGGCCCGAAAGGTTCATTTGAACCATTCGGGCCTTGTTGCGTTGCAAGGGAACTAGGCTATCGGAACCGGCCAGTCGACTGTTAGTCAAACAAACTCGGCATGTCGTTTTCTTTCATGAGGGCACCGGCGGAGGGGAGGCTCTGCGCGGTGAATTTCTCGGCCGAGACGCCGGCGCCAAGGATCTCCTCGGTCGTGCCGACGGTGGTGACCGAGCGGCCCTTCTTGGCCGTAAAGGCCTGGACGCCCTGCGTGTTGGTAGTCGTCTTGGTCTTGAGCAGCGACGTGTTGAAGTTCATCAAACGATAGTCGCTCGAGACCAGTGCGATGTCGCGATCTTCCTTGAGCACCTGGGCATACAGCAGCTTGCTGCCACCGTAGATGGCGTTCTTGAGGCGCTTGCGGTTGGTTTTGGTGACGTATCCAGAAAGCGCGACGCGCACCACGCGGCCGTTCTCAAAGACGAACAACACGTCGGCCTTGTAGTCCTCGGGGTCGATGACCCAGATGACGCTCTCGTCGGGTTCCATCTCGAGGTCGGTGGGCAGGTACGAGCCCAGCTGGGCCGACTTGGTGTCCTCAAACGCCGCAACCTTGCACTTGTACACCTGGCTCTTGTTGGTAAAGACCAGCAGCTCGTGGGTGTTGGAGGACGGGAATTCGATAAAGGGTTTGTCGCCGTCCTTGTACTTGAGCGTGGTCGCCTTCTTAAGCACGCGGTCCGTCATCTTCTTAAGGTAGCCATCGCGCGAGAGCATGATGGTGACCGGGTACTCCTCGACCTCGGGCTCCAAGCTTACCTCGATGACCTCGTGGGGCTCGATCCTGCCCGTGCGACGCGGCATCACATATTTCTTGTTGACCGCAGCCAGCTCGTCGCTGATGACCTTCTTAATGTTCTCCTCGCTGGAGAGGATCTCCTCAAGCTCGGCAATCTCGCCCTCAAGCTTAGCGATGTCCTTGGTGCGGTTGAGGATGTACTCCTCGTTGATGTTGCGGAGCTTGAGCTCGGCGACAAACTCGGCCTGGGTCTCGTCGATGTCGAAACCCTTCATAAGGTTGGGCACGACCTCGGCTTCGAGCTTGGTGCCGCGGATGATGGCGATGGCCTTGTCGATGTCGAGCAAGATCGCCTCGAGGCCGTGCAGCAGGTGCAGGCGCTCGGACTTTTTGCCCAGGTCAAAGTTAATGCGGCGGCGCGTGGACTCAATACGCCACTTGACCCACTCGTGCAGGATCTGGCGCACGCCCATAACGCGAGGGTAACCATCGACCAGCACGTTGAAGTTGCACGAGAACGAATCCTGCAGCGTGGTCGAGCGATAGAGCTTGGCCATGAGCTTGTCGGGGTCGACACCGCGCTTAAGGTCGATGGCGATGCGAAGGCCCGAAAGATCGGTCTCGTCGCGGATGTCGGCAATTTCCTTGACCTTGCCCTCCTTGGAGAGCTTGACGATGCGCTCGATGATGACATCGGTCTTGGTGGTGTAGGGGATCTCGTACACCTCGATGATGCGCTCTTCGGGAATCCAGCGCCAGCGGGAGCGGATTTGGAAGCTGCCAAGGCCGGTCTCGATGATCTTCTCCATCTCCTCGCGGCGGTAGATAATCTCGCCGCCGGTCGAGAAGTCGGGCATGGGCATATATTCGAGCAGGTCGCAGTCGGGGTCCTGCAGGTAGTGCATCGTTGCGGTGCAGACCTCGTTGAGGTTGAAGCCGCAGATGTCGGATGCCATGGCGACGCCGATGCCCTTGTTGGCCGAAACCAGAATATTGGGGAATGTGGTGGGCAGCAGGCGCGGCTCCTTCATGGCGCCGTCGTAGCTGTCGACGAAGTCGACCGGGTCCTTGTCGATGTCCTTGAAGATCTCGGCACTGATGGGGGAGAGCTTGGCCTCGGTATAACGCGAGGCGGCGTAGCTCAGATCGCCCGAATAGTACTTGCCAAAGTTGCCCTTCGACTCCACGAAGGGCGCAAGCAGCGCTTCGTTGCCCGTCGCCAGGCGCACCATCGTCTCGTAGATCGCGGCGTCGCCGTGCGGGTTGAGCTTCATGGTCTGGCCCACGATGTTGGCGCTCTTCTGGCGCTCGCCCTTGAGCAGGCCCATCTTGTACATGGTGTAGAGCAGCTTGCGGTGCGAGGGCTTAAAGCCGTCAATCTCGGGGAACGCACGCGAGACGTTGACACTCATGGCGTAGGGCATGTAGTTGACCTCGAGCGTCTGCGTGATCGGCTGGTCGGTGACCTCGGAGTGCAGGCCGATGACGTTCTCGGCGTTAACCTGCTTTTTCTTCGGCTGGTTCTTCGTCTTCTTCTTTGCCACGATTTCCTCTTGAACTTCTTATGGGCCGTCGTTGTCGATTTACTGCTATTGCAGGTCCAGCTGGTCCAGGTATTCCTTGCCGTGCTCGGAGATATGGCGCTTGCGGCCCGCCTCGTCGTTGCCCAGCAACAGGTTGAACATGGTTTCCATCTTGGTGACGTCCTCGGGCTCAACCTTGATCAGGCGACGCGTCTCGGGGTTCATGGTGGTGAGCCACATCATGTCCGGGTCGTTCTCACCAAGACCCTTGGAGCGGTTGATCGAGCACTTTTGGTCGCCGATCTCCTTAAGGATGCCGTTCTTCTCGAGCTCGGTGTAGGCAAAGTAGGTCTTCTCTTTGCAGTTGATCTCGTAGAGCGGCGACTCGGCGATATACACGTAGCCCTCGTCGATAAGCGTGGGCACCAGGCGGTAGAGCATGGTGAGTACGAGCGTGCGGATGTGATAACCGTCGACGTCGGCGTCCGTACAGATGATGACCTTGTTCCAGTTGAGGTTGTCCAGGTCGAAGGCGCCAAGGTTCTTGATGCGCTTGTCCTTGATCTCCACGCCGCAGCCCAGCACGCGCATGAGGTCCATGATGATGTCGGACTTAAAGATGCGCGGATAATCCTCCTTCAGGCAGTTGAGGATCTTGCCGCGGACGGGCATGACGCCCTGGAACTCGGCATCGCGCGAGGTGCGAATGGCACCTGCTGCCGAGTCACCCTCTACGATGTAGATCTCGCGGCGGCTCTTGTCCTTGGAGCGGCAGTCGATGAACTTCTGCACGCGGTTGGCCATGTCGGTCTTCTGCTGCAGGTTGGTTTTGATACTCTGGCGCGTTTTCTCGGCGTTCTCGCGCGAACGCTTGTTGATGAGCACCTGCTCCATGATCTTGTTGGCGGCGTCTTTGTTCTCGATCAAGTAAGTCGAGAGGCGCTCCTTAAAGAAGGCCGTCATAGCCTGCTGGATAAAGCGGTTGTTGATGGCCTTCTTGGTCTGGTTTTCGTAGGACGTCTGGGTGGAGAAGCAGTTGGTCACCAGCACCAGGCAGTCCTGGACGTCCTGCCATTTGATGCCGCTCTCGTTTTTGTTGTACTTGCCCTGTTGCTTAATGTAGGCATCGATGGCGCTGGTCAGAGCGCTACGGGCCGCCTTCTCGGGTGAGCCGCCGTTCTCGAGCCATGACGAGTTGTGGTAGTACTCCTGCATCATGAAGGTGCGCGAGAAGCACATGCACGCGGTAATCTTGACGTTGTAGTCGGGCAGGTCCTCGCGGTCGCGACCGCGACGGTCGGCCTCGATAAAGAAGGGCTCGGTGAGGTAGTCGGTACCGACCTTCTCGAGCACGTAGTCTTCGATGCCCTTGGGGTAGCAGAAGTCCTCTTCGGAAAACTCGCCGTCGTCGCCCTCGATGCGCAGACGGAAGGTCACGTTGGCGTTGACCACGGCCTGGCGGCGCATGGTCTCGCGATACCAATCGTGGGGGATGCTGATGGAGGTAAAGACTTCAAGATCGGGGCGCCATTTGATGGTGGTGCCGGTGCGGTCCTCGTCGCTGGGCTCAATCTCGAGTGCCTTCTTTTTGGCGCCGACGACCTTGCCCTTCTTAAAGTGCAGGGAGTACTTGTTGCCATCGCGCCAAACCGTGACGTCCATGTACTCGGAGGCGTACTGGGTCGCGCACGAGCCCAGGCCGTTGGTACCGAGCGAGAAGTCGTAGTCGCCGCCCTGGTTGTTATTGTATTTGCCGCCGGCGTAGAGCTCGCAAAAGACGAGCTCCCAGTTAAAGCGCTTCTCGGAGGGGTTCCAGTCGAGCGGGCAGCCACGGCCATTGTCCTCTACCTGGATAGAGCCATCGCGAAAGGCGGTAAGGGTGATGAGCTTGCCGTAGCCCTGGCGCGCCTCGTCAACGGCGTTGGACAGGATCTCGAAGGCGGCATGCGCGCAGCCGTCGAGTCCGTCCGAGCCAAAGATGACGGCGGGGCGCAGGCGTACGCGCTCCTCGTCCTTGAGCTGACGAATACTGTCGTTACCATAGTTTGCGGTGTTTTTTGCCATGCTCGCTCTCTTGGTACTTCCTCTTGTGTATTTAAGTCGTATAGATAGTCAAGGTAGCATAGCCCAGCCCGTGGGCGATTCCAACCAACACGAAATCCATCGAACAATCGTTCGGATTAACAGGGATAGTGTTTAGTGGTAGCGCGGCATTGTTAAACAAATTTGGATACAGATGAATTTTATTTAATAGGGATCTAGTTTTACTAAACAAAATCGAACGATGCTGATCGCACGAGCGGGCACATCGATCGACTATCAATCACGTTTACTCGGACAAAACCGAGTCGGTTCTGTCCGAGTAAGTTTGAATAGTGAACCGAAGTTGTAATGTCCGCATGGCGATGACAGACATGGTTTTCATAATGACAGATATAGTTGACATCCTTTGATGGATGCAATATATTTCTGTCATGTTGCAACGGATATCTGTCCATTACTACGAAAGGAACTCCATGCCGGGCAAAAGGAACCTACGCATGAAGGCGGCGCGCGCGGCGGTTGGCCTTTCGCAAGCTGACTTGGCCGAGGCCGTGGGCGTTACGCGCCAGACCATCGGCCTTATCGAGGCGGGCGGCTACAACCCCACGCTCAACTTGTGTGTGGCAATCTGTAAAGCGCTGCGCGTTACGTTGAACGATCTGTTTTGGGAAGACGGGATCGACGTCGACCCTAACGCTCTTTAGAAGTTCGCTATGAAATTTGAAGATTTAAAACTCGTGCAAAAGTGGCGTGAATATGCCGGCCCAAAGGATGAGCGCCTGGAGGCTGAGAGCGCGAAGGTCTACAAGATTGGTTTCGTGCTGCTTTCGTTTGGCATGTTGATGATCTTTTTCTACCAGTTTATAGCTCGACAGGTTGCGTGGGTTCACAGCGACGCCAGTGAAATGCCGCATGGCTTTGCAGCGCCGTTTGAGGCAGCCATGTATTTGTGGCTCGTTCTCGTGATGTTGATTTGCGCAGGACTGCAAACGCGGAAGGGCTATGTCGATACCAATCGTTTTGGGCAAACCGAGTATCTTCCTGTTGGATATTTCCTGCTTCTCAGCGGTCTTAGCGGCGCCGCGTTCGCGCTTGTTATTGCCGCAATGCGCTGTATCGCTGAGGCGCAGATCGTACCGCTCGAAAGCGTCTTTTGGTTGGCGAACCTGGCCACGGGCGTGTTCTGCGGCGCGACGATTTTCGCGGCCACGTTTGCTGTCCTGTGCGCAACGTTTTTCACGGCGAAAAGACGTCGTGCCAAGCTCGAGGCAGAACTCAACTCCTCTGACGACATCTAATGCGTAATGGGCTGGCTCTGGGTATCCAGAACCAGCCCATTTGATGTTCGATGAGCCGAGTCGGCGTCTCTCACAAAAGTAACTAGGAGCTAGCGAGGCCTATCCGAATTGACCTCATCGGCG
>CABUVH010000117.1 GCA_902494935.1 uncultured Collinsella sp. | reverse complement strand
GAGCTGCATGCAGATGTCGGAGCCGAGCTTCATGGCGATTTCCATGTTGTCCTCGGGCGTCCAGAACACGTGGCGGCCGTCGTAGTCGTTGACGATAAAGCGCACGCCCTCGTCAGTGAGCTTGACGGCGTCGTTGTGGCTGAAGACCTGGAAACCGCCCGAGTCGGTAAGAATGGGGCCATGCCAGTTCATAAACTTGTGCAGTCCGCCCAGCTCGGCGATGGTGTCCTCGCCGGGACGCATGGACAGGTGGTAGGTGTTGGCGAGCACGATCTGCGCACCGAGCTGCTTGACGGTCTCGGTAGGAATACCCTTGACGTTTGCCTTGGTGCCCACGGGCATAAAGATCGGTGTCTCGATGTCGCCGTGCGGGGTGTGCAGTACGCCGGCGCGCGCGTGCGTCGTCGGGTCCTCGGCGATCAGGTCGAATTTAAAAAGGTTCTGGTCCATAAACTGGAACTCCTTGGTTGCGGTTCATACGCAAACCATTATACGGGCAACCCGCAACCCGCACCGACTCGACAGAAACTGACGCATTAAACAACTAGTCGTTGGGGCCGTTCTTAAACGACTAGCCGTCGGGGACAGTCTTCAACGCCATCTTGCAAAGGAGTGTCCCAATCTGCCGGCACTCAGGGACTGTCCCCAAGTGCCGGCAAGAGTGTCCCCTTCGACTAGTCATTTAAGAACGTCCCCAACGACTACTTTTCGTCAGCAACGCAAACGCCGATGCCCTGGCAACGCCAGCGAGCGGTCGCCAGAGCGAACAAGTTGGCATGAAAAGAGGGCGGCATAGACCTTCTGGTCATGCCGCCCTCTTTGAATGACAAATTGTCGCTCTGGTGACCGCGCAGCGTCGGCCCGTTACGGCGTTTGGTAAAACGCCGTAACCCCTAGGGCCGCTGGCCCATGCCGCCCTCGAGGGTGACGGTCTCGCCGTTCATATACTTAAAGTCGGGGCCGCAAAGCTGAACGACCACGCGGCCGATTTCCTTCTCGACGTCGCCGTAGTGGCCCGCCGGCGGCATGTGGACGTTGGCCTTGAACGCCTCGGGGTAAGCATCCTGGAAGTTCTCGAGCGCAGCAGTCCAGGCAAGCGGGCACACGATGTTGACGTTGATGCCGTCCTTGCCCCACTCGTTGGCGGCGACGCGGGTCAGGCCGCGGATGCCCTCCTTGGCAGCAGCATAGCTGCACTGGCCATAGTTACCAAACAGGCCGGCGCCCGAAGCAAAGTTGACCACAGAGCCCTTGGTCTCCTTCAGGTGCGGATAGGCCTTCTGCATGTACAGGTAGGTGGCATACAGCCCAGAGTAAATGGCCAGGTTAAACTGGTCCATAGTGTGGTCGGCGATGGTCACACCCGAGGCGCTGGCCTGGGCGTTGTTGACGACGGCGTCGATGCGGCCGAACTCCTCAATCGCCTTGTCGATAACGTTCTGTACGACGGCCTCGTTGTCCTGGCCGGCAGAAACGTCGGCCTGAACAGGCAGAACCTTGACGCCGTACTCAGCCTCGAGAGACTCCTTGGCGGCCTCGAGCTTGGCGACGTTGCGGCCGGTGATGACGAGGTTCGCGCCCTCCTTGGCAAAAGCGATATCGATGCCGTAGCCGATGGAGCCAGCGGAGCCGTCCTTGAGCGTGGCCTTGCCGCCGCCGGTGACGATCACGGTCTTACCAGTGAAAAGTCCCATACGAAGTCCTTTCAAAATCGCGACGGGCACGCCCGCCGACTGCGCGCATCCAAAATAAACGCGCCAAAAGCTGAAATGCAACTTTAGCTTCTTCAAGTGAAAAATAAAGCCCATGGCAGGCGAACGGCGCAACGTCTTTCGGCGAAGGGAATGTCAAGTAAAAATTGGATAGAGCGGCCGAGTTTTTGTTAACGCGACGAGTCATCGAACACGTTTTGAAACTTTGCTGCGGGGCGCGGGATGTCGGCGCGAGACTTTATCATAGGGTGACAAACAACGATGAGGAGCACATGCCTATGACAGACGAGCTGGACCCCCAGACTCAACAGCATATTGATGATTCCGCAGACACCATTGACGACTGCGATACTTCTACCAGCAGCGATGGCGGCATTGATGCCGCTGTCGAGGAGGGTGCTGCGGGCGCAGACGAGGCCGCAGACGCAAATGTCGCCGCAGAGCAAGACAAAGAAGAGCAGCTAGAGCAGCCGGACCCGAACGATACTGAGCCCAAGGCTGAGAACGCTCCGAATGTAGCGGGCCCCATCGAGGTGTCATCGGAAGAAGAGCTCGACGCCGTCATGGACTCCATGATGGATGCCGTCAAAGCGATGAAGAACGCTGTCGCCGATGCCGATGTCGACGCCGAGGAAGAGGAAGCCGCCGAGGCCGCCTCGACGTTTGTGCCCGGCGAGACCCCGGTTGCCGACCAGGGCAGCACCATGCCCTCGTTCCTGCAACTCGAGCACCCCACGATCGGCGCCGACGCGGTCGACCCGCACGCAGCGGGCTTTTCCGTAATCGAAGGCGGCACCGGCAATATCGCCGCGCCGCAGACTGCCGATATGAATGCCGCCGAGGCCGCGCACCCGACCACCTCGCATTCCCCCGCCACGAGCCGCGACCTGGGGAGCGCCGTCTCAAACACCGCTAACGCCGTGGGCACTTTTATCGCCCAGGGCGCGTCGGCCATGCGCGAGATGAACGCCGCCAAGAAGGCACTCGCCGATGCCCGCGCCCATTTAGCCGAGCTTGAGCAGCGCATCGCTGACCAGGCAGAGGAACTCGAGACGCGCCAGGACATCGCAGGCCGCTACGATCAGATCATCGCCGATCAACGCCAGGCGATTGCCGCGGCACAAAAGACCGCTGCGGCAGGTGAAATTAACCGTGACGCCCATGCCGCCAAAGCGACGGAGCTCAAGGGCCAGCTCGAGCAAATGAAGGCAGAGGACGATGCGACCGAGCTCCGCCTGAAGGCTGCACTCGACGCCGTGGAAGCCCGCGAGGCGAGCTCGCGCGAGACCGGCAACCGCCTGGTTCGTCGACTCGAAGATTCCAAGCGCATCCGCGACAAAGTGAAGGCTGAGCGCGATACCGGTGTCGCCGCCGCACGACAAACTGCCGATGCTACGCGAGCACAGCTCGAGACCTTGCGTCGCGAGTATGCCGAGCTGCAGCGCAACCCTTCGGCAAATCCCGCCAATTACACCGTGCGCACCAGCGAGTTGTCTATGCAAATCTCCGACGCTGCCGACGCCCTCCGCAAGGCCGAGGAAGACATTCCGCAAGTGACCGCCGATCTTGAGCATTCACTTGCCGCCGCCGAGCAGGCCGTCGAGCAGGCACAGGCCCCCATCGCCGACGCTAAACGAGCGCACCAGGCCGTAACGGCTGAGGCAGATGCCGCGCGCGACGAATTGCAGTCCGCAAAAACTGCCGCCGCTACGCGCCAGCGCGAGCTGCGCGAAAAGATCGCCACGCAGGACAAGGCACGCCGCGAGCAAGAGCAGGCCATCGCAAACGCCCAGGCGGACGCCGCACATGCGCAGTCGATTATCGAACAGGCGACCGAGGTGCACGACCATCCCGAGATCACCGAATCGCTCGCCGGGTCCTTGGCACGCGACAAGGCCGAGCATACCGAGACCGAGCGCGAAGTCGCCCAACTCGAGGCCGCCGAAGACGACGTGCGCAAGCGAACCCGCGACTCACGCGTCAAATTCACCGGAGCCATCGCCTGCATCATCGCCGTGATTCTGGTGATCATCCTGATCTGGCTGTTCGCGAGCAAGTAAACCCGCTGCCAAAAACGCCCCAACGCAGTTGCGGTGAGATAGTTCCCATCTAGCCCTGAAAAAGGCCAATTCAAGAACTATCTCACCGCAACTTATTTAGATCGGCGCAAGGACTGTCCCCAAGTGCCGGCACAAAAGGAACGTCCCCAGGTGCCGAGTGAACCACGGCAACGCCGATGTTTTGGCGCGGACAGCGAAAACGCCCCTAAGCGAGCAAGGTGACGTGAAAGAGGAGGGCATTGACCTTCTGGTCATGCCCGACAATTGAACGTCAGATTGCCGCTTAGGGGCGTTTGCAGCGTCGGCCGGTTACGGCGTTTGGAAAACGCCGTAACCTACTGAATGAGCATCGCGTCGCCAAAGCTGAAGAAGCGATAACGTTCTTCGATGGCGGCGGCGTAGGCATCCATGATCTGGTCGCGGGAGGCAAGCGCGCTCACGAGCATCATGAGCGTGGAGCGCGGCACGTGGAAGTTCGTGATCAGCGCGTCAACCACGTGATAGGTCGAGCCAGGCATGAGGTAGAGCTGCGTCGTCGCGTTCTCGCGCACCACGATGTCACCGCGGCCGAGCGTGTCGGCGCCGTCCTCACGGCCCTCAAAATAGCGCGCCGTCACAGCCGGATCGGACACCGGCGCGTCCGCGTCAAACGCACTCTCGAGCGAGCGCACCGCGGTGGTGCCGACGGCGATCACGCGATGCCCCTCGGCTTTAGCCTTATGCACGGCGTCGACCACCTCCTGCGATACGTGGTAGCGCTCGGTGTGCATCACGTGCTGCGTAGGGTCGTCCTCCTCCACCAGGCGGAAGGTATCGATGCCCACCTCGAGCTCGACAGCGGCAAACTTCGCGCCCTTGGCCTCGATAGCGGCCATGAGCTCGGGAGTAAAGTGCAGACCCGCCGTAGGAGCGGCAGCCGAGTGCTCCTCCTTCATGGCGTAGACGGTCTGGTACTTCTCGGGGTCGCCCTCGTAGTCGGTAATGTAGGGCGGCAGCGGCACGTGGCCGGCAGCATGAATAGCCTCGTCGAGCGTGCGCGGGTCGCCGGCGGCATTGCAACCGGCCGGCTCAAAGCGCACCAGACGGCCACCACGGCTATCGGTGACAAAGTCGATGACCTCGGCCGTCAGCACCACGGGAGCCCCCTCGGGCGCATGGGCGCCACCGGCGCGATACTCAATCTGGGCACCGGGCTTCAGGCGCTTGCCCGGCTTGACCAGGCACTCCCAAACATGGCCCAGCGGGTCAACATCCTCGCGGCGCTTGAGCAGCAGCGTCTCGACCACGCCGCCCGAGCCCGCCTTGCGACCGATCAGACGGGCCGGCATCACGCGCGTCTTGTTGATGACGAGCACATCGCCCGGCTCGATATAGTCGATGATGTCGCGGAAGATGCGGTGCTCAACGGTGCCTCCGTGCTCCAGCGGCGTTCCCGCCTGGGAGCCCTTGCGATCCACCACCAGCAGACGGCAGGAGTCGCGCGGCTCGGCAGGAGCCTGGGCAATCAGTTCCTCGGGAAGGTTGTAGTCAAAATCATCGGTACGCATAGACACGTCGGATACTCCTTATATAGTTAAAGTCCGCTCTACATCCTAGCAGGCCGCCAGCCCAAAAGAACTACTTTTTGGCGGCTTTGCGCTCGTCGCGGATGCGGGCGCGGTCCATGGCCGCCTCGACGGCAGAGAAGCGGCAACCACAGTAGTTCTGCCGATACATGCCAAGCTCGCGCGAACGACGTGTCGCCTCGGGGTAATACGGGCGAAAATCGCGAATCACCGGAGTGAGACCGCGAGCGGCAGCCAAACGATCCAGCACATCATTGCAGGTTTCGAACAGCTGATACGGCGAAACGGCGAGCGTCGTGCCCACATATTCAAACCCGCGCTCCTGGGCCACACGGCATGCCTCGGCCAGACGCAGGGCATAGCACGCACGACAGCGGCGGGGTCGATCGGCACCCAACGGGGCCACACCGGCCTCCCAGCGCTCGCGGTCCTCCCCCGCCTCGATAAGCTCGATGCCGCCGTCGGCACACCACCGGCGCAGCTCGTCCAGGCGGCGCTGCCATTCATCGCGCGGCTGAATATTGGGGTTGGTCCAGCAAATCGTGGGCTCAAACCCCTCCTCGCGCAGCAGACGAACCGGCTCAAGCGAGCATGGTGCACAGCACGCATGCAGCAGCAACGGCTTCATCAACATCTCCTCCCCCACAATGATTTTTCTGGGACGGGGATTAAAAAATCATTAGGTACGCAATGATT
>CABUVH010000116.1 GCA_902494935.1 uncultured Collinsella sp. | reverse complement strand
ATATGTTAACCATCGCGAAGCCCGGCGTTTTATTTGAACGTTTTGCCTGATAAAACCTGCCAAAATAAACCTGTCCCTTTTTGGCAGGTCGAGCGGAGAGGACTGCTTGTGAACATTCTGGTTTTGTTGCCCGTCAACGACCGTCATCGCGCAATTCTTGAGTCGAGCGCTCCGGGCGAGGACTTTATCTACACGAGCGCCGACGCCGCCACGCACGAGCAGGTCGCCGATGCCGACGTGATCCTTGGCAACATCGACCCTGGCATGCTCACGGCATGCGAGCATCTCCAGCTGTTGCAATTGCAGACCGCCGGCTATGACGATTACTTGGCCGCCGGCACCGTGCCGGCCGACGCTAAGCTTTCCTGCTCGGTGGGTGCCTACGGCCAGGCTGTGAGCGAGCACATGTTTGCCATGGTGCTGTCTATGATGAAGCGCCTGCCCGGCTACCAGGACCTGCAGCGTGAGCATCGCTGGGAGGACTTAGGGCCGGTCACCTCGCTCAAAAATGCCAACGTGCTGGTGCTGGGCGCGGGCGATATCGGCGGCCACTTTGCCACGCTCTGCCGCAGCATGGGCGCGCACGTCCGCGGCATCAAGCGCCATCCACTCGTCTACCCCATTGTGTTTGAGGACATGGACGGCATGGACGCCCTGTCCGAGCGCCTGGCCGAGGCTGACATCGTCGCTTCCTTTATGCCCAGCACGCCCGAGACCCGCGGCCTGGCGAACGCCGAGTTCTTCGCCGCGATGAAACCGGGCGCCTTCTTTGCCAACGGCGGCCGCGGCGATCTTGTGGTTGCCGACGATTTGGTTACCGCTCTTGAGTCCGGACATCTCGCCGGCGCCGCGGTCGACGTCACCGACCCCGAGCCGCTGCCTGAGACAAGCCCGCTGTGGGATGCGCCCAACATGCTCATCACGCCGCATATCTCGGGCTGGTTCCATCTAGAGGCCACACTCAATAATGTGGTCGACATCGCCGCGGAGAATCTGCGTCACCTGCAAGTCGGCGAAACCCTGCGCTGTTGGATTGAGCACTAATCTTGTTCCGCCGTTCTAAGGAACGGCGGACCGGTCGACGCTGCGCGCCGCCCAGAGCGACAATTTGCCATTCAAAAGGCAAGGCATGACCAGAAGGTCTATGCCTTGCCTTTTTCATGCCAACTTGTTCGCTCTGGACATCGCTCGCTGACGTTTGCTCAACCTGCGGTGTCATAACAATTCTGTCCAGCTGTTGGCATTGCGGCATTTGCCCAAATAAAACCTGCCAAAGTAAACCTGTCCCTTTTTGGCAGGTATTAGAGCTCCGCGCTTTCGGCTCCGTTGATATGGAGGTCGCGCTCGTAGAAGGCGGTGAGGGCGCGGATGGCGTACATCACGTCGCGTACGCCGCCGGTCTCGTAGCTTGAGTGCATGGCCAGCTGCGGCAGGCCCACGTCCACGGCATGCATGCTCGCCTGCATATTGGACAGGTTGCCGAGTGTGGAGCCTCCGGCCATATCGCTCTTGTTGGCGAAGGCCTGTGTGGGTACGTCGGCGTCATCACAGATGGCCTGGAACACCGCGCGGCTAAAGGCATCGGTGCAGTAGTGCTGGTTGGCGGCTTCCTTAATGACAATGCCGCCGTTGAGCACAACCTGATTGCGAGCATCGCACTTCTCGGCGTGGTTGGGGTGCACGGCATGCGCATTGTCGCAGCTCACAAGCATCGAGGCGGCAAGTGCGCGATGGTACGACTCGTCGTCAAAGCCCAGCGATCCGTTGATGCGGCGCAGCGCGTCGGCCAAGAACGTCGACATGGCGCCTTGCTTGGTCTCGGAGCCAACCTCCTCGTTATCAAAGCAGCAAAAGACCGAGATGTCATGCGCATTCTCGGCACCCAAAAATGCCTGCAGCGAGGTGTAAGCGCAGGCCAGGTCGTCGAGCTTGGGCGTCGAGATAAACTCGTCGGCCCAGCCCCAAATGCGCGCATCCTGACGATTGACCAGGAACAGATCGCGACCTAGGATCTGCTCGGGCTCAACGTCCAGTTCGTCAGCGATCAGTGCGTCAAAATCTCCCTGTTTAAGCTCGCCGGCGCTGATGAGCGGGCACAGGTCGACGGCTCGGTTGGGAGCAAAGCCCTCGTTAACGCCGCGGTTCATGTGGATGGCAAGGCTCGGAATGATAGCGACCTCGCGCTCGGTAGCAAGCAGGCGGCTCTCGATACGGTCGCCCTCGCGCACCAGTACGCGGCCCGCGAGCGCCAGCGGGCGATCGAACCAAGTGTAGTCGATCATGCCGCCGTAGGCCTCGGTGTTCAGGCGCAGCGTCTCGCCCGCGCCGTCGAGTTCGGGCACGGCCTTGACCTTAAACGTCGGAGAATCGCTGTGCGACGCCGTGAGCTGAAAATGATAGTCACCGGCAACACCGTCCTCGCCCCACGTCGCGGCCAGGTCCTCGCCCACCTTAAAGGCAACAACGCTCGAGGTGTTGCGCTGCGTGTAATAACGCCCGCCCGGCTCGATGTCCCACGCCGCATTCTCGGGCAGGTAGGTAAAGCCCGCCTCGTCGAGCTCGGCCATAATGGTCGCCGCCGTATGGAACATGCTGGGGCATGCCTCGATAAAGTCGATAAGGTCGTTGGCGGCCTCGATATCATCGGCCGTCACATGCGCGCGCTCGGGCGTTTCCTGATCCGTCATGCTCTCCCCTTTCGCTGGGTTGATGGTCCCCTCCAGCATACCCCGCCACGCCAGCGCCGCACTCTTCATTCCGTGCTTAATTCCGCGCCACTCACCAAGTTGAGCCATCATGCCCGCGCTCCTTTTGCGACAATTGCGCTAACAGGACGAGAGGAGCCGTCATGAAGCCACGTAACATTGCCATCACCTGCGGTGTCGCGGGAGTCGCCGTCGGCCTTGCCGCTGCCACCGGTATCGTTTATCACAAGCAAATCAAGTCCGCCGCGTCGCTCAAACGCTTGACCGGCTACGCGGATGGCTATGACCTGTACGCAATCGACATCGCCTACGACTACGATCTCGATCGCATCATCGCCGCTGGCGTGCGCGACGACCAGGCCTACATCGATGCCGTGGTGGCGCAGGTGCTGCCCGGTGTGCCGGCACATGTCCAGGCGCCCCAGTTTGCCTGCAGCGCTTTTGTCGCCGTAGATGCCGAAGGCCGCGTGCGCACCGGTCGCAATTACGACTTTAAGGACGACACCTCGGCGCTGCTGGTGCGCAATCACCCACGCGGCGGCTATGCTTCCATCGGGCTTGCCGCCCTTAACAACCTGGGCGATAGCACTCCACTTGACTCCGTCGCCGGACGCGCCGCGGCACTCATGGGCCCGTTTGCCCAGCTCGACGGTGTTAACGAATGCGGCGTGTCCATTGCCGTACTCACCCTGGATTCCAAGCCCTGTGACCAGGACACGCAACGGCCCGTCATCAACACTTCGCTCGCCATCCGTCTGGTGCTCGACCGCGCGGCTACCACGCAAGAGGCAGTCGACCTGCTTTCCGCCTACGACATGCACGCCATGGCCGGACGCGATTACCACTTCTTTATCAACGACGCCGCCGGTGACGCGCGCGTAGTAGAATGGGACCCGCGCGATCCGGACCGCGCTTTCAAAGCGACCCCTGTTCGCCAGGTCACGAACTTCTACGCCTGCTATGGCGACGAAGTGCTGCCCAACCAAAAGAATGACGAGCTGGGCCATGGTAAAGAGCGCGCCGTCGCAATCGCCGATGTTCTTGACGCCCATGTCGGTGCCCAGGACGAAACGATTGTCTGGGAAGCCCTGCGTGCCGCAGCGCAAGAACCCAATCCGGAAGACATCACCAGCAATACGCAATGGTCGGTCGTCTTTGACAATACCGAACCCGCCGCCGCTATTACGCTGCGCCGCCACTGGGGCGACGTCGACGCCTTCGCACTGTAAGGAGCCAGGCCCGTCGGCCTTACGCTCGCCTGACGTTGTTTACATTTCCATACGCTTGAGCTAACACGTTTTACCCCGTATCAACAGTGTGCGGGGGTAAACTTATGCGCATGTTATAACTTGCCCGGAAGGATTCATCATGCTTAGGATCGGTCTTCTTACCAGTGGCGGCGACTGCCAGGCACTCAACGCCACCATGCGCGGCATTGTCAAAACGCTTATGACCAACAGCGAAGAGCCTATCGAGATCTATGGTTTTGAGGACGGCTACCAGGGCCTTATCTACAGCAGATTCCGTGTCATGACTCCCGCCGATTTTAGCGGCATCCTCACCCGCGGCGGCACCATCCTGGGCACGAGCCGTACGCCGTTCAAGCGCCTGGACACTCCCGAGGCCGACGGCGTCGAGAAGGTGCCGGCGATGGTCCACACCTATCATAAGCTGCAGCTCGACTGCCTGTTTATGCTGGGCGGCAACGGCTCCACCAAGACCGCCAACCGCCTGCGCGAAGAGGGCCTCAACGTTATCGCCCTGCCCAAGACCATCGATAACGACACCTGGGGCACCGAGTTGACGTTTGGCTTTACGAGCGCCATCGACGTCGCTACCAAGTGCATCGACGACATTCACACCACCGCCTCAAGTCACGGCCGCGTGTTCGTTATCGAGATCATGGGTCACAAGGTTGGCTGGATTCCGCTGTATGCCGGCGTCGCGGGCGGCGCAGATGTCATCTTGATTCCCGAGATCCCCTACGACATGGATAACGTCATCAAGACCATCGAGCATCGCATGGAGACCGGCAGCCGCTTTACCATCGTAGCCGTCGCCGAGGGTGCTATCTCCAAGGAGGACGCGGCGCTGTCCAAGAAGGAGTACAAGAAGAAGCTCGCCGAGCGCACGAGCCCGTCAATCGTGTACGACATCGCCAAGGAGATCGAGACCAAGACCGGTCGCGAGACCCGCGTCGCCATCCCCGGCCACACGCAGCGCGGCGGTCAGCCCGACGCCCAGGACCGCATCTTTGCGACTCAGTGCGGCGTCGAGGCAGCGCTCGGCTGCCTGCGCGGCGAGTTTGGCTACATGATTGCCCTGCGCGACGGCAAGATGTGCCACATGCCGCTCGAGGAGGTCGCCGGCAAGCTCAAGTATGTCGACCCCCAGAGCGATCTGGTGCGCGAGGCCAAGGCGCTGGGCATCAGCTTCGGCGACGAATAGCCTCGGCTGGAACCGCCTCCATCGGAGCCCCCAGGGCTTACCTCCCAAATCGTCCTCGGACATGTCAGGACCCCGCCGTGCGCTTCGCGCGGCGGGGTCCTTCCGTCCTGCGGAAAGATTTGGGAGGTAAGCCCTGGGGCCTCCTGCGGTAACTGGGGAGGCCGAGGCTATTCGCCTTCTTGCTGCGGGTGCCTAGGGTGGGGTGCAGCGTGCATTTTTTGGGAGTTTTCAGCAGCCGTGGGTGCCTGCATACTGGATTTTGGGCGAAAAGCAGGCGCCATGAGCCGCATACTGTAAAAATGAGCGATCCTTGAGGTGCCGAGGGCTCATAATCAAGGCTTTCAACGCGGTTTTGTGCACCCATTCCCGCGCCCGCGGACTCCGGGATGCTGAATACTCCGGGATTTGCACGCCGCCCCCTGGGGTACCCGTGGGCAAAAAGCAACCACCCAGCCGAAATATGCATCCGGCTGGGCGGTTTATGCAGTACAGCGGCTGTGGATGCGCATGTCGCTCAGCGTTCTTGCCGACCGATGCAACGTCGTGCGTAGCCCTTAATGTCTTCGGTGAAACCGTCAAGGTCGTCGAGCGTGATAACGTTATCGGAAAGCAAGTTGGCTATCTCATAACGCATGGTGCTGCGGCGAATATCGTTCACAAGCACTCCTGAGGACAGCTTGTCCCTATTGATACGCTCTTCTAACGCCCAAAATCTACTGGACGCTTCACTGCCACCGTTCAGTATCTCGATGTACTGGCCGATGAGCATTTCCATATAGCTTTCTTGCCATTTTGGGAGCAGCTCTTTAAACAGCTTCCAGTCGCTTTCAGTTACCTCGCCCATATTGCCTCCGTTCACCAAACAGACTTAGCCATTCGATTTTTATTCTATTTGGTATTTTCGCTCACAGCCGTGGATGAGGGGACCATCGGTCTTCGAGTTCGAGCTTGAATGAACCGTTTGCTACAAAATGCGCCTAATTACTACGATGATTCGAATGCCTTCGACCATGCCGAAAAGGGTGAAAGTAAAACCGACGCTCCTATAAGTTGTCAAGAGGCAGTTTGCGGGAGCGCTCTCTCCAATTCGCACAGGAGCTCGTAATACCTCCTCTCCAGTTTCGTCGACCGCCGTTTCCCCCGTT
>CABUVH010000115.1 GCA_902494935.1 uncultured Collinsella sp. | reverse complement strand
AGGCCATGGATCGGCGTAACGGCGCCGGTCGCTACCAGGCTATGCAGGCCGTGAAGGACTGGGACCGCACGCGCCTGGCCTACCGCACCGTCAAGCGCGCCTTCGACATCGTGTTCAGCGGCTGCGTGCTGGCCGTCATCGTCGTGCCGAGCATGGTGCTCGCCGCGGCCATCCGCCTGGAGAGCGAGGGCAACCCGTTCTACAGCCAGATCCGCGTGGGGCAGACCCACCGCGACGGAAGCCTGTCAACCTTCCGCATGTGGAAGTTCCGCAGCATGTACAGGGACGCCGACGAGCGCCTCGCCGAGCTCAAGGAACAGAACGAGATTGCCGGCGCCATGTTCAAGATGAGGGACGACCCGCGCGTAACGAAGATCGGCAAGTTCATCCGCAAGCACTCCATCGACGAGTTCCCGCAGTTCCTCAACGTGTTCCTTGGCCAGATGTCCGTCGTGGGCCCGCGCCCGCCGCTGCCCAACGAGGTGGCCGAGTACACCGAGTACGACCTGCAGCGCCTTGCCGTAAAGCCCGGGATCACCGGCTGGTGGCAGGTGACGGATCGCAATTCAACGGGCTTTGACGGAATGGTCCAGCGCGACCTGGAGTACATCGCCAAGCGCGGAGTCATCACGGATCTCAAGATCGTTCTACTCACTGTCGTCGAGGTAATCACGGGAAGCGGGGCGTGCTAGTGTCAGCCGGCAATCGTTATCCAATTCTGAACACGTACGTAAACGCCATCTCGCTAGACGAGACGGTGGATGAAATCGAGAAGATCATCGCGAGGGGAGTGCCGACCCAGCATGTCGTAATCAACGCCTCCAAGGTCAACCTGATGGAGGCCGATCCCGAGCTCGCGTCCATCGTCAACGAGTGCCCCTTGATCAACGCCGACGGCGCCTCGATCGTCTGGGCGGCGAAGAAGCTGGGCGTTCCTCTCGGGGAGCGCGTCACGGGCATCGACCTGTTCCAGAGGCTTGTCGGGCTGGCGTCCGAGAAGGGCTACCGCATCTACCTCTTCGGGGCGAAGGAAGAGGTGGTCACCAAGGTCAAAGCGATTTTCGAGGACAGGTACCCGGGCATCCAGATCGCAGGGTATCGCAACGGCTACTTCACCGAGGCGGACGAGCCCCAGATCGTATCAGATATGGCCGCCTCGGGAGCCGACATGATGTTCGTCGCTTTCTCCTCTCCCAAGAAAGAGTACTGGGTCCACAAGTACATCGACCAGATCGGAATCCCATTCGTCATGGGCGTCGGCGGCAGCTTCGATGTTGTTGCCGGCGTTACCGACCGAGCTCCGACGTGGATGCAGGAGCACGGCCTGGAGTGGTTCTACCGCTTCATCCAGGAGCCGGGAAGGCTGTGGAAGCGCTACATCATCGGCAACCTCAAATTCGTCGCCCTCACATATAGATACAAGTTCGCAAAGAAAGGTGAATAATAATGGTTAACGTTATCGGTCTCGGCTACATCGGCCTCCCTACTGCCCTCATGATGGCCTCCCACGGCGTGGAGGTCGTTGGCACCGACTACAACGAGGGACTCGTCGCCACGCTCAACGCCGGCAAGACCACCTTCAAGGAGGAGGGCCTGGACGAGTTGTTCGCCGACGCCCTGAAGTCCGGCATCAAGTTCTCCACCGACTACCAGGTCTGCGACACCTACATCGTCTCGGTACCCACGCCCTACGACAAGCTCGACAAGAAGATCGACCCGTGCTACGTCGTGGCGGCCTGCAAGACCGTGCTCGAGGTCGCGCCCGAGGGCGCCGTGCTCGTAGTCGAGTCCACCGTCTCGCCCAACACCATCGACCGCTTCGTGCGCCCGCTGCTCGCCGAGGCCGGCCGCGGGGACGTCAGGCTCGTCCATGCCCCCGAGCGCATCATCCCGGGCAACATGGTCTACGAGCTGCTGCACAACAACCGCACCATCGGCGCCGACGACCCCGAGGTGGGCGAGGCCGTGGCGAAGGTCTACGCTAGCTTCTGCCAGGGCGAGATCTCCGTCACCGACATCCGTACCGCCGAGATGACCAAGGTCGTCGAGAACACCTTCCGCGCGGTGAACATCGCCTTCTCCAACGAGCTCGCCAAGATCTGCCGAATCGGCGGCATGGACGTCGCCGAGGTCATCCGCATCGCCAACAAGCACCCGCGCGTGAACATCCTCAACCCCGGCCCGGGCGTCGGCGGCCACTGCATCCCGGTCGACCCGTGGTTCCTGGTCGGCGACTACCCCGAGACGGCCAACTTCATCCGCCTCGCCCTTCAGACCAACGCCTCCATGCCCGAGTACGTCATGCACCGCGCCCACGAGGTCATGGCGGAGCGCGGCATCTCCGACGCCTCCAAGGTCGGCATCTACGGCCTCACCTACAAGGAGAACGTCGACGACATCCGCGAGTCCCCGACGCTGCAGATGCTCGAGTCCATGTCCGAGCACCTCTGCGCCGGCTCCGTCAAGGTCTACGACCCGTGGGTCGAGCGCGACGAGGTCCCCGGCCAGGTGCATTCCATGGAGGAGTTCCTGGACGGCCTGGAGATGGTGATCGTGATGGTCGGCCACTCCCAGGTCAAGGACAACCCCGGCATCTTCGGTGACCGCGTCCTCATCGACCCGCGCAACGTCTGCGGCGACGGCGAGAACGTCTACAAGCTGTAAGACCATGTGACTCTTCAGGGGGAATCCGTTTTGAAGAAGGTAATGCTCGTCTTCGGCACCCGCCCGGAGGCCATCAAGATGTGCCCGCTCGTCAATGAGCTGAAGTCGCAAAAGGATGAGTTCGAGACCGTCGTGACCGTGACGGGCCAGCACCGCGAGATGCTCGACCAGGTGCTGCGCGTCTTCGACGTGACTCCCGACCACGATCTGGCGATCATGAAGCCGGGCCAGACGCTGTTCGACGTGACGTGCGACGTACTTGTCAAGCTCAAGGCCGTCCTCGAGTACGAGAAGCCCGACGTCGTCCTGGTCCACGGCGACACCACGACCAGCTTCGCCGCGGCGCTCGCCTGCTTCTACCTGCAGATCCCCGTGGGGCACGTCGAGGCCGGCCTGCGCACGCACGACATCTACAGCCCCTGGCCGGAGGAGTTCAACCGCCAGGCCGTGGACATCGTGAGTGAGTACTACTTCGCCCCGACGGAGGCCAGCAAGAAGAACCTGCTCGCCGAGGGCAAGCCCGAGCCCAAGATCTGGGTTACCGGCAACACGGGCATCGATGCCCTGCGCACTACCGTGCGCGAGGGATATTCGCACCCCGAGCTCGAGTGGGCTGAGGGCTCCCGCCTCATCCTCATCACGGCGCACCGCCGCGAGAACCTGGGCGAGCCTATGCACCGCATGTTCCGCGCCATCCGCCGCGTGATGGAGGAGCAT
Source organism: uncultured Collinsella sp. (assembly GCA_902494935.1). Lineage (GTDB taxonomy): Bacteria > Actinomycetota > Coriobacteriia > Coriobacteriales > Coriobacteriaceae > Collinsella. Next base: position 2,972 of record CABUVH010000115.1, on the reverse strand, counting down.
CCCGACACCAAGGCCATCTACCCCATCCACATGAACCCGCTCGTCCGGAAGGCCGCCCACGAGGAGCTCGACGGCTTCGACCGCCTGCACATCATCGACCCGCTCGAGGTTCTCGACTTCCACAACTTCATGGCGGCGAGCCACCTCATCCTCACCGACTCCGGCGGCATCCAGGAGGAGGCCCCGAGCCTGGGCAAGCCGGTGCTCGTCATGCGCGATACCACCGAGCGTCCCGAGGGCATTGCAGCCGGCACGCTGAAGCTCGTCGGCACCGAGGAGGACTTCATCTACCGCGAGTTCAGCCGCCTGCTCAGCGATCAGGCCGAGTACGAGGCCATGAGCCATGCATTGAATCCTTACGGCGACGGACATGCGAGTGAGCGAATTGCGGACGTTATTGGAGGTAAATAGTGAAGCTAAAAAAGAGGTTTACTCTTTCTCTTAAAAACAACTTGCGCTTCATTCCTGATGAGGCATATATGCGTCTCTACTTCAAAGCTAAACTTCATTACGAGCCTGACTTCGAGTGTCCTAAGACATTCAATGAGAAGCTGCAGTGGTACAAGCTTAACTACCATAATCCAGTTTTGACTCAGCTTGCAGATAAATATGGCGTGCGCTCTTTCGTCGAACAACGTATTGGGTCCGAGTATCTTGTGCCGCTTTTCGGTGTTTTCAATGCAGTTGAGGAGATCGATCTCGATAAATTGCCGGAAAAGTTTGTGCTTAAATGTACTCACGACTCGCAGAGCACATTTGTTTGCACGGATAAGTCGAATTTTGATTTTGTTGAGGCCAAGAAACGTCTGAATGTTGCCTTGCATAGAAACTGGTATTGGCAGGGCAGGGAGTGGGCTTATCTCGGTATCACGCCTCGCATTGTGGCGGAAGCATTTCTTGATGAACCTGGAAGAGCGACTCCGACTGATTATAAGTTCTATTGTTTTGACGGTAAGGCAGCTCTTGTTCAGACGGACGCCGATCGTTTCACTAATCATGAAATGCAGTACTTTTCTACTGAATGGGAGCAGCGCGGCGATATCGACCATGAGGTATCTGAGCATAAGCCTACTGTAAAGCCCGAGAACTACGAACTTATGCTTGAGCTTTCCGAGAAACTCTCTGATGGTTTCCCTCACGTGCGGGTTGACTGGTACAACATTAGCGGTAAACCTTACTTTGGCGAGATGACTTTCTATACCGGAGGCGGATACGATCCCTTCTATGCACTAGAGGAGCAACCCGATAGACTTGACCGAGAGCTTGGCGATTTGTTTGTTTTGCCAACTGTTTCCCATTTAGAAAAGTACTGCGATTGGTCTTGCGCTTCTTCTAAAAGATCTTTAGGTGCTGATAATGCCTAAAGTGTTGATGATTGGCCCGAGTCTTGATGCTATGGGTGGCATCTCCACGGTTGAAAACAACATTATGAAGTGGTCGAATCGTAACGAGGGTTCAATAGAATTCATTTCGACAACTGCTGAGGGCGGGAAGTTCAAGAAGCTCTCCATTGCCCTTGTGGCTTATATGAAATATCTCAGTAGGCTCAACGCGTGCGATCTCGTACATGTGCATATGGCGTCTCGTGGCAGCTATCGCCGAAAAAAGATCTTCATGAGGGCGGCCTTCTTTCGAAACAAACCCGTTCTTCTCCATCTGCATGGTAGCGAGTTCGGTGTTTGGTCTGACGAAGAATGTGGCGAGGCTGAGAGACGCGATATCTCACATTCCTTTGAATGTTGCTCAAAGGTGGTCGTTCTGTCGGAGGAGTGGAAGGAATTCCTTCTAAAAAGGCACATCTGTTCCTTGGATCGTATCGTGGTGGTGCATAACGCCGTTGACGTTCCTGAGGTTAACGCTATTGATTATTCGTGCAATACGGTTTTGTTCATGGGGCGTCTTGATGCGCGCAAGAGTCCGGATTTACTTTTGCGTGCTGCTAAGCGCGTTCTTAAGACTCATCCCGATGCGCGTTTTGTCTTTGGCGGAGACGGGGATGTGCCAGCATATGAACAACTGGCGGATGAACTTGGAATTGGTGACAGGTGCAGCTTTATAGGCTGGGCTAAAGGTGAGAAGAAAGATGAAGCCTTTCGCAACAGCAGCATGTTCTGCCTTCCTTCGAAGAATGAGGGCATGCCTATGAGTGTGCTTGAGGCAATGTCGTACGGACTTGCTACCATTGCGACTCCTGTCGGGGGTATTCCACAGGTCATTACCGACGGCGTGGACGGAATTATGTTTCCAGTTGATGATGTTGATGCGTTGGCCACTAAGCTCGAGAATCTCATGAGCGATACCTCTTACAAGGAAATGATTGGAATTCAGGGACGAGCTCGCATAAAAGATGCCTTTTCCCTTACGGCGTTTATGAACCGGCTTGGCATGGTTTACGAAGATATTTGCCGGTGAGACTCGCTTTCTTGGGTGATATTGGAGACCCGTCAGACTCCGTTTCTTATTTCCAAGTTGCACATTTAGGAGCGTGACGATGGATAAGACTATTCATTACTGCTGGTTCGGAGGCAATCCGCTCTCTGAGACTGCTGTGAGGTCCTTGGCTTCGTGGGAGAAGTTTGCGCCTGGGTTTGAGGTCAAACAGTGGAATGAGGATAACTTCGACTTCGCATTGTGCTCTTGGTCAAGGGATGCGTATGCGGCGAGCCTCTGGGCATTTGTGTCGGACTACGCTCGCTTTAAAGTCTTGTACGAGTACGGCGGCATCTATATGGATATTGGTAGCGAGCTCATACGAGACATATCGCCTCTCATGGAAAGCATTCCTTTCACTGCAATCGAAGAATCATCGTTGACTGCCACTACTGGTTTGATTGTTGCTGTTGAGCCTCATGACCCTGTAATTCGCGCATGTATAGAGCGATATGAGTCGATGAAGTTCTCTAGCGACCCTGATTTTCTCGATAAGACCACTGTGAATGAAGTGTTTACCGCTGAGCTCCAGAAAATTGGCT
>CABUVH010000114.1 GCA_902494935.1 uncultured Collinsella sp. | reverse complement strand
TCTCAAGGTGGCTTTCTTAGCATGCTAGCCGAACATCTCGAAATATGTTGGCGAGCATTGCGTCGATGTCTCCCAACCCACAGAAAATCGCAGAGGCGGCAAGCAGTCATCGAAATTAACGCAAATTGTATTGACATATGAACATACACTCATATAATCGAAAGCAAGTTATATGAGCGCATGTTCATATGAAAGGATATTGCAATGAGCATCCGCGTTGATGAAACGAAACCCGACATCGAGGCCACCGAACCCGCGATCCCCACCACCTGCTCGCCCGAGGACCTTCCCGACGAGGAGCTTCTCTACGACCTCGCCGACCTGTTCAAGGTCTTCAGCGACACCACGCGCATCAAGATCCTTTACGCCCTCATGGGCCGCGAGCTCTGCGTGGCAGACATCGCCGAAGCGACCGAAACCTCGCAGTCCGCGGTGTCGCACCAGCTGCGCACACTCAAGCAGTCGCACCTGGTTAAATTCCGGCGCGACGGGCGCAATATCCTATACTCGCTCGCCGACGACCACGTCTACACCATGCTCAACCAGGGCATGAGCCACATCTGCGAATAGCAGCCAACCACGGTACCAGCGCGGCCTGCACCCAAGCCGCAAAAACGGGAAAGGAACCCACCATGAAAAAGCAGTACAAGCTCGATGAGATCGATTGCGCCAACTGTGCGCGCGAGCTTCAGGACGAGCTGGCCAAGCTCGAGGGCGTCAAATCCGTGTCCGTCAACTTTATGACCCAGAAGCTGACGCTCGAGGCCGATGACGCCGAGTTCGACGAGGTCCTCGACCGCGTTGTGGAGTTCACCGCCGACGCCGAGCCGGACTGCGAGATCATTCTCTAGCCAAGGTTTACGCCAACCTGCAAGGCCGCGCTTGCTGCGGCCTTTGCTCGCGAAATTATATGAGCGAGTGTTCATACATTCAAATGGGAGGTTTGAATCATGGCAGCTGCCGATCCCAAAAAGAAAAAGAAGAAGCGCAAGAAGAAGGAGTCCTTTGAGCATAAGCGCAACCGCATCCTGGTAGCGCTGGGCATTTTTGCCGTGGTGTACGCCCTCGATGAGTTCGGCACCCTTACCGCCGCATTCGGCACCCCGGGCGACATCTACGCCAGCTTTGTGCTGTTCCTCGTGCCGTTTTTGATTGCCGGCTACGACGTACTGCAAAAGGCATTCAATAACATCCGCCGCGGCAAGGCCTTCGACGAGAGCTTCCTCATGGCCGTCGCGACCATCGGCGCGTTTGCCATGGTGCTCTTCCCCGATACCGACCCGCACATGGCCGAAGGCGCCGCCGTCATGCTGTTCTACCAGGTCGGCGAGCTGTTTCAGGCGTACGCCGTGGGCAAGAGCCGCAAGTCGATCAGTGCCATGATGGACATCGCGCCCGACTACGCTAACGTCGAGCAGCCCGACGGCACACTCGAGCAGGTCTTCCCCGATGACATCGCCGTCGGCACCGTGATCGTGGTCAAGCCCGGTGAGCGCGTGCCTATCGACGGCGTCATCGTCGAGGGCGAGACACAGCTCGATACCGCCGCCCTTACCGGAGAGTCGGTCCCCCGCCCGGCCAAAACTGGAGACGATATCATCAGCGGCTGCATCAACATGACGGGTCTCCTCCACGTGCGCACCACCAAGCCCTTTGGCGAGTCCACCGTCGCGCGCGTCCTGGAGCTCGTAGAAAACGCTAGTGAGAAGAAGGCACGCACCGAGAACTTCATCACGCGCTTCGCCCGCGTCTACACGCCCGCTGTCACCGGCGCGGCCGCGGTACTCGCGCTCGGCGGTGGCTTGGTCACCGGCGCCTGGTCCGACTGGATCCTGCGCGGCCTGACCTTCCTCGTCGTCAGTTGCCCATGCGCGCTCGTGATCAGCGTGCCGCTCAGCTTTTTTGGCGGCATCGGTGGCGCATCCAAGCTGGGCGTCCTCATCAAGGGCTCTAACTACCTCGAGACGCTCGCGGATGTGGACACCGTCGTCTTTGACAAGACCGGCACGCTCACCAACGGCACGTTTTCGGTCGTGGCGGTACACCCCGAGGCAGGCTATACCGAGCAGTCGCTGCTCGAAGTCGCGGCCCTTGCCGAGTCATTCTCCGACCATCCCATCGCGCAGTCGGTACGCACCGCCTTCCAGGGCGAGCTCGATCCCAAACGCGTAAGCGACTCCACCAATGACGCGGGCCATGGCGTGACGGCGATTATCGACGGCAAGCGCGTCATCGTCGGCAATGCCAAGATGCTTGCTGTGGCCGGTATCGAAGCGCCCAATTGCGAGATCGTCGGCACCATCCTCCACGTGCTGGTCGATGATACGTACGCCGGCCACATCGTAATTGCCGACACCATAAAGACCGATGCCGAGCAAACGATTCGCGACCTGCACGCCGCCGGCGTCAAGCGCACCGTCATGCTCACGGGCGACCGTGAGGAGGTTGCGGCGTCTGTAGCCAAGCAACTCGGTCTCGACGAGTTCCACGCGCAGCTGTTACCGGGTGATAAGGTCGAGCGTGTCGAGGCGCTGCTTGCAGCAGAATCGGGCAAGGGCAAGCTCGCCTTTGTAGGCGACGGTATCAACGACGCACCCGTGCTTACCCGCGCAGACGTTGGCATCGCCATGGGCGCTATGGGCTCGGACGCCGCAATTGAGGCGGCGGACGTCGTGCTCATGGATGACAAGCCGTCCAACATCTCCCGCGCGATCCGCGTGGCGCGCAAGACCATGTCGATTGTTTGGCAGAACATCATCTTTGCGCTGGGCATTAAGTTGCTGATTCTGGTGCTTGCGGCACTGGGCATCGCCAACATGTGGCTTGCTGTGTTCGGCGACGTGGGCGTGGCGATTATCGCCATCCTGAATGCCATGCGCGCGATGGGTGTCAAGAACCTGTAGCGTTCGTGGGCTGTCCGGCCGGGACCGGGCTTGGTTTTGAAAACGTCCTCGCGCATGAGGCCCGTCTTTCCTGCTCCTGCGGAGCAACGGAAAGGCGGGCCTCGCGCTGTGGAGTGTTTTCAAAACCAAGCCCGGCCCCGGCCTGCGGTGACGTAGGTGGCAGTTCTTGGGCATCGCTTGCTGGCGGGGTTCCTTTGCTGAAATGGACTTGGCCGAAAGGACCGCTGGTCCCGGTCGCTGGTTCGCGCTTTGCGCGAACTCCGCGCTACTGGGGGTTCGTTAGGATTCCGCCGCTTGGCCCGTCGCCTCGCCCCGGTTCAGCATCGCCCTCAGTTTCTCGAAGCTTTCCTCGCTCAGGCAGTGCTCCATGTGGCAGCCCTCTTGCGACGCGACCTCAGCCGAAACACCCGCATCCTCCAGCAGCCCCACGAAAAAGCAGTGACGCTCCCACATTTGGCGAGCGACCTCCAGACCACGCTCCGTCAGATGAACGTCGCGCTTGCCCATTTCGACATAGCCGTTGCTTTCCAGCGTCGCCATGGCCTTGGAAACGCTCGCCTTGGTTACGCCGAGGTACTCCGCAACGTCGATCGAGCGCACGATGCCCTGGCGTTCCGACAGAACGTAGATCGATTCGAGATAGTCTTCTCCGGATTCACGTAGGGCCATGGGCCGCCTTTCGCGATGATTGCTAGTTAGCCTTTGGATACTTTCCACGGCTTACTTTACCGCAAAAGTTGCCCATGTCTTACTACTTTGCCTAAAAGTTAGCCGTGTTTCACAAAACGAGCGGGACGAAAACAAAATGGGAACACGCCCCGCAAGGAGTGTCCCCAAGTGCCGAGCCGCAGCTATAGCAGTCCAAAGTACTTCGCGGCGTTGTAGATTCCATCGTCGTCCACGGCGGTCGTCACGTAGGTCGCCGCAGCTTTCACCGTCTCCTGCGCGTTGCCCATGGCCACACTTGTGCCCACGGCCGAGAACATCGACAGGTCGTTCTCGCCGTCGCCAAAGGCAATCGCTTCACTCGCGTCGATGCCCAGGCGCTCCAGCGTCGCCGCCACACCCAGGTCCTTGCCGCCGTTGGCCGGAATAATGTCGCAGAACAGGTCGCACCAGCGCGTGGTGAGCGAATGCGACACGGCATCGGTCACGATATGCTCGTCAACTGGGTCAACAAAGGCACAGAACTGATAGACCGGCGCGTCAAAGGCATGCTCAAACGGCTCCTCGTGGTAGACGATTCCCGCGTTGCTGCCAGCCGTCACCACGCGCTCGGACAGGCGGTTCACAAACGAGTTCTCGCCCTGCATGCACAGTGAGTCGTAGCGCCCCTGCGCCACCTGGTCCACAATCACCGCGACGTCGTCCGAATCGATCGGGCAGCTGCGGTAAACCCCCTCGGAATCAAAACAGTGCTGGCCCGAAAGCGTAATGTACGCATCCCAGCCCAGGTCGAACAGCCAGTCCGGCATCTGGTAGGTCGGACGGCCCGTGGCGATCACGCACGCGATCCCCTGCTCGTGAAAGCTGTCGAGCACCTGCTGCGCCGACGCCGGAATCCGGTGGGTCTTAAAGCTCAGCAGCGTGCCGTCGATATCGAAAAACGCGGCTTTGATCATTCTCGCCTACTCCTCGCCCTCGAGCTTTTCGCTCGCCTCGAGCCACGCCATCTCCAGCTCGTCCATGGCAGCGTGAGCCTCGTCGATCTTTGCCTGCTGCTCGCCGAGCGCCGTGTAGTTGGTGGGATCGACTTGGGCCATTGCTGCCTCGGCCTCCTCAACGCGGGTGCGCTGCGTCTCCATCTTGCGCTCGAGCGAACTCACCTCGCGGCGGAGCTTCTGGCGCTCGGCGTTGGACAGGCCGTTGGGCTGACCGCTCGACTTGGGCTTTTCGGCCGCAGCTGCCGCGGCACCGGTGTCAAACGTGCCGGTCTTGGCGCTCGGCGCGCCCACGGGCTCGCCCTCGGCGGTAGCGTTGCACAGGCGCAGGTACTGGTCCACGCCACCGGGCATATGCGTCAGGTGGCCGTCGAGCAGCGCCCACTGCTGGTCGGTCACGCGCTCCATCAAAAAGCGGTCGTGCGTCACCAGGATCAGCGTGCCGGGCCAGCCGTCCAGCAGGTCCTCGACAATCGCGAGCATGTCGGTATCCAGGTCGTTGCCCGGCTCGTCCAGGATGAGCACGTTGGGCTCGTCCAGAATCGTCAGCAACAGCGACAGGCGACGGCGCTGACCGCCCGAAAGATCGCCGATGCGGCTCCAGAGCTGCTGCGTCGTAAAGCCCAGACGCTCGCAGAGCTTCTCGGGCGAAGTCTCCTTGCCGTCGATGACGTAGTACTTCTTATAGTTGCCGAGCACCTCGCGGATCGTGTCGCCCATGTAGGGTTCGAGCTCCTCGAGCTGCTGCGACAGCACGCCAAAGCGCACCGTCTGGCCGATCTTCACGCGACCGCGCAGGGGTGCGATCTTGCCCTGGATCACATCGAGCAGCGTGGACTTACCGGCGCCGTTCTCGCCCAAAAGGCCATAGCGGTCGCCCGCACCAATGAGCCAGGTCACATCGGTGAGCACCTGCTTGGGCGCGCCGTCGGTATCGGCATAGCCGGCATCCACGTCGACCACATCGATAACCTGCTTGCCCAAGCGGCTCACGGCCAAGCGCTTGAGCTCCAGCTCGTCACGCACGGGCGGCACGTCGGCGATCAGCTCACGAGCGGCATCCACGCGAAACTTGGGCTTGGTGGAACGAGCCTGGGCACCGCGGCTCAGCCACGCGAGCTCCTTGCGTGCCATGTTGCGACGGCGCTCCTCGGTAACGGCGGCCATGCGGTCGCGCTCCACGCGCTGCAGGATGTATGCCGAATAGCCGCCCTCGAAGGGGTCGACCTGGCCGTCGTGGACCTCCCACATGCTGGTGCAGACCTCGTCCAAGAACCAGCGGTCGTGCGTGACCACGAGCATGGCACCCTGGCCGCGCTGCCAGCGGGCCTTTAAGTGACGCGCGAGCCAGTTGATGGTGCGCATATCCAGGTGGTTGGTGGGCTCGTCGAGCATGAGCACGTCGTAATCGCCGATCAGCAAGCGCGCGAGGTCCACGCGACGGCGCTGACCGCCCGAAAGCTCGCCCACCGTGCCCTCCCAGGGCACATCGCTGATGAGGCCGGCGAGGATCTGGCGCGTGCGGGGGCTCGACGCCCACTCGTACTCGGGGGCGTCGCCCACAACGGCATGATGCACGGTATCAGTATCGACCAGGTTGTCCTTTTGGCCGAGCAGACCGATCGTCGTGCCGCGGCGGTGCGTCACGCGTCCGTCGTCGGGCTCCAGCGTGCCAGCGAGCACGCTCAGCAGCGTCGACTTGCCGTCGCCGTTTTTACCGACAATACCAATGCGGTCGCCCTCGCCCACGCCGAGCGTCACGCTATCGAAAATATGCTTGGTGGGAAACTCTAGGCTGACGGAATCGCATCCCAAAAGAATCGCCATATGCCCTGCTCCTTCGTAGAAATTCAACGTTGTCCATGATAGCAGCGAGCCCCACCCCAAACCACCACGAAGGCGCCTGTCCCCTTTGTGGCGGTCGTTTCGGTCGC
>CABUVH010000113.1 GCA_902494935.1 uncultured Collinsella sp. | reverse complement strand
GTTGGCATCGATGCCCTGGTTGAACGAAAGGACGACAGTCTCGGGCAGGCTCATGATGTCGGCAATCTTGCCGCCGTCGGCGCGCTCCTCCTCAGTGCCCTTGTACGTTCGAATGCCGTTATTGTCCGCCTTGCTAAACACGGCCTCCACAGCCTTGGCGTCCTTGGTGCTCATAAAGAGCTCGAGGTCGTCGAGCGATTCGGCACGGATGGTGTCGGGCACGGGCGACGCGATGCCGCCTTGCTGCACACCCACGTCGACGATGTCGCTCATATAGGTAGGCAGCGCCAGATCGGCGTTGCAGCTGATTACGATAAGTACGATAGCTGCGAACAGTGCCAGGATATGTTTTTTAAAGAGCTTGAGAATCCTCACTCGGCATCTCTCCTTTCTTGATTGCGGTCGATAATTTCGTTGGCACGTCTAAGAAGGCGCACCATCTCTTGGGTATCTGTTTCGCCAAGCTGCTCGAGGAAGGCCGCGGTGCGGTCCTCGAATTCCCGACGTTTGATTTCGATAACCTGGAATCCTTTGTCGGTCACCGTGACGTGTACGCGACGACGGTCGGTCTTTGAGTGCTCGCGCTCGACCCAGCCCTTGGCCTCGAGGGCGCGCAGGATATTGGCGATGCGGGCGCTCGAGACCCAGGCACGATCGGCGAGTTCGCTCGGCGTGAGCGAGCCGCCGGCGCGCATGAGGGCGCGCATGACGGCCATCTCGCCACCCAGAGCCTGGTCGGCAAAGCGCGAAACGCGCTGGTGCATGCTGCCAAACTCGGTAAAGAGCTGACGCCCAAGCTCATGGAAATCGGTATCTTCCACCGAAAACCCCTAACACTAGAAACTATTTTCGGTGAAAGATGATACCCCAGCCCAAGCATTCCATTCGGTAGATTTCTAGGCATGTCCCAAAAATCTACTTGGCCGCTAGGCAATATAAAGAGCGTATAAAGAATTAAAATAATTCAATAATTGTAGCGTTTCAAAGAATTATCATGCAGGCGGTTAAGCGAGGGGTTGTCACCACCATGACGACTGGGACTCATATAATCGCCACGTGCGATGCTCCAACTTCCCGCAAGGAGACACCTTACATAAAGGGGGACGGAGTCATGGCATTTGACTTCACGGGCAAGACCGCGATTGTCACGGGCGGCACTCAGGGCATTGGCCTCGAGATCGCCAAGGGCATCGTCGCGGGCGGCGGACATGTCGCGCTCATCGCAAGGAACGCTGCTAAGGGCGAGGCCGCTGTGGCCGAGCTTGGCGAGGGCAACAAGTTCTATCAGCTCGATGTCGCCGATGCGCCCAAGGCGCGCGAGACTGTCGAGCAGATTTTTACGGACCTGCCGCAAACCAACATCCTGATCAACTGCGCTGGCGTCATCAGCACCAAGAAGTTCGATGAGATCGATGACACCGAGTGGCGTCGCACCATCGACATCAACCTCAACGGCACCTTTACCATGATGAACGCCGTGTACCCGCACTTTAAGGCGGCCCATGCCGGCACTATCGTCAACGTGAGCTCTGTTGCCGGCAAGATCGGCGGCGGCCTGCTCGGCACCGCGGCTTACGCGAGCTCCAAGGCCGGTGTTAACGGTCTAACCAAGGCAGTCGCCAAGGAAGGCGGCAAGTTTGGCGTTCGCTGCAACGCCGTGTGCCCGTCGCTCACGTTGACCGATATGACCTCGATTCTCTCTGACGAGAACTCTCAGCGCATCATCAACGGTATTCCTCTGGGCCGCGCCGCCCAGGCCAGCGAGCCTGCGCAGATGGTGCTGTTCTTCGCTTCCGACCTCGCCAGCTTCGTGAACGGCGAGATCGGTGACTGCGACGGCGGCATCGTCCTGGACGGGTAATACCCCGCGGTGATCGTTTGGCGGCGACCCTGGCGACTCGGGGTTGTCGCCTTCTTTCTGACATAGGCGCGTGCGGCTACGATTCGCATGCATCCAAAGGAGATATATATGAGTGAATCGACTGCGGTGGAGGCGCCGGCGGCAAAGGAGCCGTTCTTTAAGATGTCCTCCATCCCGGGCGCCAATATCTTGGTGCCGCTTCTGTTGGGCTGCCTGCTCAACACGCTATTCCCCGACCTGTTCAAAACGCTCGGCAGCTTTACGCTTGGCATGACCCAGCAGGGTGCAGGCCCGCTCGTGGGCGCCTTTTTGCTCATCGTCGGTACGACGATTTCGTTTAAGAGTGCTCCCGCTGCCGCTGCCCGCGGTGCCATCATCATTGCCGTCAAGCAAATCGTGGTCGTTGCCGTGTCGCTGCTCATTCTTTATGTGTTCAACGACAACCTGTTTGGCATCTCGGCCATGGTAATGCTGGCCGCTTGCACGGGTGCCAACAACGCTATGTACGCTGGACTGATGGGCACCATGGGCAATGAGGCCGAGCGTGGCGCCGTCGCCATCACCACGCTCGTTGTCGGCCCTCCGGTCACGATGATCGTGCTCGGCGCTGCCGGTCAGGCTCCGATCGGTTGGTCGCTCGTGGGCGCCATCCTGCCGATCGTCGTTGGCATTATCCTGGGCAACCTCTTCCCCAGCTTTAAGAAGATGATGGCGCCGGCACTTTCCGCCATCATCGTGCTCGTCTTCTTTGCCATGGGCTCGACCATGACCTTTGGCCAGCTCATTAATGGCGGTCTCCCCGGTATTCTGCTCGGCGTGATCTGCTCGGTGGTCTTTGCAATTCCCGTCATCGCGGTCGATAAGCTCACGGGCGGTACGGGTGTCGCAGGTGCGGCCATTTCGAGCTGCGCCGGAGCCAATGTGGCCACGCCTGCTGCCATGGCAAGCGTCAACGGGGCCATGTACGGCGGCGCCGTGCTCGCGACGGCTACGGCACAGGTTGCTGCCTGCGCAATCGTGACGGCTATTTTGACCCCGCTGGTCACTAGCTGGTGCTACAAGCATTTTGAGGGCCAGGGCAACGGCGATAGCAAGGCAACGACCGACAAGGCCGCCGCAGCCGCCTAATGCCAAGCGGCAATCAAAGCTAAAAACTAGCTACGCCACAGGGCGGCCACGGGGGATCCCGTGGCCGCCCTGCAGTTTCTGTAGGGTCTCTGGGACACTTTACCCTGCTAAAGCTGGCATAACAGCTAGAGCGAACGTCGTACAAAGGCAAGGAAAAATAACATACAAATCGGTGAACGGTAGTTGTTCGCGCTCGCATTTCCTGCGGGTTTGTAAAAAACGCCCTTTTGATATAAAAAAAGAAACATATAACAGCCCAGATGGAGAGGGTCGCTATGTTATCCTTCTCAGACGGGTGAAATCTTGGGTTTTGGGTTGTAGTTCCAAGGTGGACAAACGTTTTCCCTGCACCAACGTGTGGTGAAGAACGGAAGAAGCCGGTAGTGCAAGCCGAACATTCAAGAATTCAATAAGCAGCGGTGTGAGAGAGCGCCGCATTACACGTAACTAGGAGCGTGGTTACACAATGCAGGAGGCATGGGAAGGCTTCAAGGAAGGCATCTGGACGGGAGAAGTTGACGTCCGAGACTTCATCCAGAAGAACTACACCCCCTACGAGGGCGACGAGTCGTTCCTCGCCGGCCCGACCGAGCGTACCAAGGAGCTGTGGGGCGAGGTTCTCGACCTGCTGCTTAAGGAGCGCGAGCAGGGCGGTGTCCTCGATATGGACACCAAGACCGTTACGGGTATCGTGAGCCACCCCGCTGGCTACATCGATAACGCCCACCGCGAGAAGGAGACCATCGTCGGTCTCCAGACCGACAAGCCGCTCAAGCGCGCGCTGCACGTCAACGGCGGTATCCGCATCGCTTGTCAGGCCGCCAGCCAGCACGGCTACAAGGTCGACGAGAACGTTGTCGAGCGCTACACCTTCGAGCGCAAGACCCACAACGCCGGCGTCTTCGATGTCTACACCCCCGAGATGCGTGCTTGCCGCTCGGCTCACATCATCACCGGTCTGCCCGATGGCTATGGCCGCGGCCGTATCATCGGCGACTACCGTCGTGTTGCCCTGTACGGCGTCGACTACCTGATCAAGGACAAGGAGGCCCAGAAGGCTTCCACCCCGACGGTCATGACCGCCGACAACATCCGCGACCGTGAGGAGCTGCAGGAGCAGATCCGCGCCCTCGGCGAGCTCAAGATGATGGCCGAGACCTATGGTTTCGATATTTCCAACCCTGCTACCAACACGCAGGAGGCCATCCAGTGGATGTACTTCGCCTACCTCGCTGCCGTCAAGGAGCAGAACGGCGCCGCTATGTCCATCGGCCGTACCTCTACGTTCATCGACATCTACGCTGAGCGCGACCTTGCCAACGGTACCTTCACCGAGGAGCAGATTCAGGAGTTCGTGGATCACTTCATCATGAAGCTCCGCATGGTCAAGTTTGCCCGTACCCCCGAGTACCAGGCCCTGTTCACCGGCGACCCGCAGTGGGTCACCGAGTCCATCGGCGGCATGGGTGTCGACGGCCGTACGCTCGTTACCAAGATGAGCTACCGCTACCTGCACACGCTCGAGAACATGGGCACCAGCCCCGAGCCCAACATGACCGTTCTGTGGTCGACCCGTCTGCCCGAGAACTTCAAGAAGTTCTGCGCCAAGACTTCTGTCGCCAGCTCCTCGATCCAGTACGAGAACGACGACCTCATGCGCGTTTACCACGGCGACGACTACGGCATCGCCTGCTGCGTGTCCTCCATGCGCATCGGCAAGGAGATGCAGTTCTTCGGCGCCCGCGCCAACCTGGCCAAGTGCCTGCTGTATGCACTCAACGGCGGTGTTGACGAGGTCTCCAAGAAGCAGGTCGGCCCCAAGTATCGCGCCGTCGAGGGCGATACGCTCGATTACGACGACGTTGTGGCCAAGTACAACGACATGATGAAGTGGCTCGCTGGCGTGTACGTCAACTCGCTGAACATCATTCACTACATGCACGACAAGTACTGCTACGAGCGCATCCAGATGGCTCTGCACGACAAGCACGTGCACCGCTGGTTCGCTACGGGCATCGCTGGCCTTTCCGTCGTGGCTGACTCCCTGTCCGCCATCAAGTACGCCAAGGTCCACCCCGTCCGTGACGAGAACGGCATCATCGTCGACTTCGAGACCGAGGGCGAGTTCCCCAAGTACGGTAACGACGACGACCGCGTCGACCAGATCGCTCACGACGTTGTGCACCAGTTCATGGAGTACATCCGCATGAACGATACCTACCGCAACTCCGTGCCTACGACCTCGGTTCTGACCATTACCTCCAACGTCGTGTACGGTAAGAAGACCGGCTCCACGCCCGACGGCCGCAAGGCTGGCCAGCCGTTCGCCCCGGGTGCTAACCCCATGCACAAGCGCGATAGCCACGGCGCCATCGCTTCGCTGTCTTCGGTTTCCAAGCTCCCGTTCCGCGATGCTCAGGACGGCATCTCCAACACCTTCTCCATCATCCCGAGTGCGCTCGGCAAGGAGGACCAGGTGTTCTTTGGCGATATCGACCTTGATCAGCTGGGCGAGTAACTATTGTTGGTGCTATACTAACAATAACGATTACTGATTAGCGCGCCGGTTTCGGCCGGCGCCTATTAATCGAAGGAGACACATTATGAAGGTTTCTGAAGTTTCCGAGACTCAGGCCGATAACCTGGTCCACATGCTCGACGCTTACGCCGAGAAGGGTGGCCACCACCTGAACATCAACGTCTTCAACCGTGAGACGCTGCTCGACGCTCAGGCTCACCCCGAGAAGTACCCGCAGCTGACCATCCGCGTTTCCGGCTATGCCGTGAACTTCCACACGCTCACCAAGGAGCAGCAGGACGAGGTCATTGCGCGTACCTTCCACGACAAGTTCTAAAGGGGTTTAACTCCTGCAGGATCGCCGGGCCGCTTTGGGTTACTTTCCAAAACGTCCTCGGACATGCAAAGAGGCTCCTATTTGGCAAGGTGTTTTTTAGAATCCATTTCGCGCTCGGCCTCGAAGGCCTGCCTGTCCCAATCGAGCGGAAGTCCGGCCTCGACCCATGCCTCGTAGGCCCTCCTTATGGGCTTGAGCTCCCTTTGGCCCCTCTCCAGCATCGAGATGTACTTCTCGCTGGTGCCCAGTATGGACGCCGCCCTCACCTGGCTGACCCTCGCCGCGCGCCTGGCCGCCACGAGCCCCGAGGCGTCCTCGGGCCTCCTGACCTCGTGCGGGCGCATCAGCGCCCGGTACGCCTCCCTGGCCACGTAGCGCTTGAGGCACCTCATGACCTCCCTGTCGCTCTTTCCCCGCGCCCTCGCCCTCTCGGCGTACTCGGCGGTCTCGGGGTCGCGCATGACCCTCTGCCTCGCGATCTCGTGCAGCGCGCTGTTCGCCTGCCGGTCGCCGCCCCTGTTGAGCCTGTGCCTCACGGTCTTGCCGCCCGAGGCGGGGATGGGGCAGGCGCCGCATATCGCCGCGAACGACGCCTCGGAGCGCAGCCTGCCCGGGTTGTCCCCGGCCGCGACCGCGAGCTTGGCCGCGCTCACGGGCCCGCACCCGTACATCGCCAGCAGCGCGGGGCAGTTCTCCTC
>CABUVH010000112.1 GCA_902494935.1 uncultured Collinsella sp. | reverse complement strand
CGGTCGTAGATATGGGCGTCGGCGATCACATGCAGCAGCTCGCCGGGAATCATATCGACCGACTGCGCAACCATCATGAGCAGAATGGCGTACTGGCACACGTTCCAGTTGTTCGCGGCCAAAATATCCTGGCTGCGCTGGTTGAGAATCATATTGAGCGTCGGTTTGTCATCCTGCGGGCGCTGCGTGACGTTATACGTCACGCTGTAGGCGCACGGATACAGGTGCATCTCGGACAGATCGCTAAACACATAGGTGTTCGTCATAATGCGGCGGCTGTACGGCGTGTGCTTAAGGTCGTACAGCACGCGGTCCATCTGGTCAAAGTCGCCCTCGGCATAATGGCTCTTCTGCCCAATCTGATACCCGTAGGCCTTGCCGATGGAGCCGGTCTCGTCAGCCCACTCATCCCAAATGTGACTATTGAGGTCATGCACGTTATTGGACTTCTTTTGATAGATCCACAGGATCTCGTCCATGGCGGACTTGAGCGCCGTACGACGCAGCGTAAGTGCGGGGAACTCCTCGCGCAGGTCGTAGCGTGCCGTGACGCCAAAGTTTTTAATGGTATAGGCAGGGGTGCCATCCTCCCACACTGGGCGGACCTTTTGGCCCTCGGTGGTGGTGCCATGGTCCAGAATGTCGCGGCACATGGCTACAAACTGTTGATCAGCCTTGCTCATTGACCCTCCTGTCAGTCGCCTATAAGCGATTTTTATTGTAGCCCAGGCGCACCCGGCCCCACAGCCCAAACATAAGCCCTCATTTTCTGACATATGCCAGAAATTCCTTGCGCAAATCCGCACGTTCGCTATTCTATTGTTGACATATGTCAGATTTGGAGAGTGTATGGCTGGAAGACGCGAAAAACTGCGCCGCGTTGGGATCATCCCCGAATATCGCGGCTTTACCCCCGATGGCCTTGCCAGCGGAGACGCTATCGATATGACGGTCGATGAGCTCGAAGTACTGCGCCTGTGCGATCTGGAGGGCCTCAATCAGGAGGCCGTCGCCCTGCACATGGGTATCGCCCGCGCCACGGTGGCGGCAATCAGCAGTCGCGCGCATCGCAAGGTGGCAAACGCGCTGGTCAATGGACGGGCGATCGTCATCGAAGGCGGCAACATCGCGTACTCCCCAATCACCACGACGACGGCCGCATGGCCAGCAAAGGAGGTCGGCACCATGAGGGTGGCAACAACGTACGACAACGGCAACATCTTTATGCACTTTGGCCGCAGCGAGCAGTTCAAGATCTACGACATCCAGGATGGCAAGGTGCTCAACGAGCAGGTCGTAGGCACCGGTGGCACCGGCCACGGCGCCTTGGCGGGCCTGCTTGCCAACGGTGGCGTTGACACGCTCATTTGCGGCGGTATCGGCGGCGGCGCTATCAACGCGCTTGCCCAAGCCGGCATCACGGTCTATGCGGGCGCCCAGGGCAGCTGCGATGCCTGCGTCGAGGCCCTCATTGCCGGCACGCTCGCACAGAACGGCGAGGCCACCTGCGACTGCCATGGACATGACCACGAGCACACCCATGAGCATGGCGAGTCCTGCGGCTGTCACGGCCATCACGACCACGACGGACATGAGGGCTGCGGCTGCCACTAGCGGCACATACCCCGGCGCTAGCACGCTTCCGCGCGTGCGACAACCTGCGAACGAACGGCGAAGGCCGCCTGGAGTACCATCCAGGCGGCCTTCGCCATACTCGACTCAACCAGCCGTTACTTCTTATTACGCATCTGCGCTTCCATCTGGCGCAGCAGGTCCATATCGGACTTGGGGCCGCCCGTACCCAGGCCGCCCATGCCGCCCAGGCCCATAGCGTCCAGGCCGGGGATATTGGGCATGCGCATCTTTTTACCCTTCTTACCCTTCTTGCCCTTCTTGCCGCCGGCCTGCGCCTGATTGGCCATTGTGCGCATGCGGCCCATCATCTTATTCATCTCGCCCCACTGCTTCATAAGGCTATTGACCTCGGTGGGGGTCACACCGGCGCCCTTGGCAATGCGGGCACGGCGCTGGCCGTTGATGATGGAGGGGCGAAGGCGCTCCTCCTTGGTCATCGACATGATAATGGCCTCGTTCTTGTCGAAGATGCCCTCGTCCAGGTTGCCGCCCATCTGGTTAAGCGCACGCTGGCCGCCGGGGAGCATGCCCAGGATGCCCTTCATGCCGCCCATCTTCTTGACGGCCTTCATCTGGTCGAGCATGTCGTTCATGGTGAAGCCCTCGCGCAGCATACGCTCGGCAGCCTCGAGCTGCTCGGCGTCGGCTGCCTCCTGGGCCTTCTCGATGATGCCGACAACATCGCCCATGCCCAAGATGCGCTTGGCCATACGATCGGGATAGAACGGCTCCAGCGAATCGGGCTTCTCGCCCATGCTCACGAACTTGATGGGCTTACCGGTCACCTGGCGCACAGAAAGCGCGCCGCCGCCACGGGCGTCGCCGTCGAGCTTGGAGATGATCACACCGTCAAAGTCGGTGCGCTCAGCGAAGGTCGAGACGACGTTGACGATATCCTGGCCGGTCATGGCATCGACGACCATCAGCACCTGATCGGGCTTGACGGCCTTCTTGATGTCCACGGCCTCCTGCATCATCTGCTCGTCGATCTGCAGGCGGCCGGCGGTATCGACGATGACCACATCGCGCAGGTGGTCGACGGCCTCCTGAATGGCGCCCTTGGCGATGTCGACCGGGTGCTCGCCGTCACCGCGGAAGACCGGAACGCCAATCTCGCCGCCGAGCGTGACCAGCTGGTCGGCAGCGGCGGGACGGTAGACGTCGCACGCGGCGAGCAGCGGGGAGCGGCCCTGCTTCTTGAGCAGGTAGGCCAACTTTACGGCCGCCGTAGTCTTGCCGGAGCCCTGCAGGCCCACGAGCATGATGACATTGGGAATGCGGTTGCTAAAGACAAGCTTGCTCTCGGTGGAGCCGAGCATCTCGGTAAGCTCGTCGAGCACGATCTTGACGACGTTTTGCGCCGGCGACAGCGACTCCATGACCTCGGCGGTCATGCAGCGCTCCTTGGTCTTAGCGACAAACTCCTTGACGACCTTGAAGTTGACGTCGGCCTCGAGCAGCGCCATACGGATATCGCGCATGGCCGAGGTGATATCGGCCTCGGTCAGCTTGCCCTTGCCGCGCAGGCGGTCAAATGTGTCGTTGAGGCGATCGCTCAGAGAATCAAACACTAGTCACTCCTTAATTGGACTCGCCCACCAGGGCGCGGCAGAAATCTTTGGCATTGAACTCCTGCAGGTCATCGACCTGCTCGCCCACGCCGATGCGCAGGATGGGAAGCTTGAGCTTCTCGGCCACGGCCATGGCGATACCGCCCTTTGCCGTGCCGTCGAGCTTTGTCATGATAATACCGTCCAGGCCAAGCGCCTCGTTAAACTCGAGCGCCTGGTTGAGGCCGTTTTGGCCCGTTGCGGCATCGATCACGAGCACGACATAGACGGGCATGGGGCCGGCGGCCATATTGGCGGCGCGCTTGCGGGTCACATTGACCACCTTGGCAAGCTCGCGCATGAGCTCGGGGCTCGTGTGCAGACGACCGGCGGTATCGATGAGCACCAGGTCGCTGCCGCGCTTGTCGGCCTCGTCGAGCACGTCGTAGCAAACACTTGCCGGGTCGGAGCCGCGGTCGCGCTTGATGACGGGGACGCCAGCGCGCTGACCCCACACATCGAGCTGCTCGATAGCGGCAGCGCGGAAGGTATCGGCCGAACCGATCACGACGTTCTTGCCGCGGGAGGCCATGGCGCTCGCGATCTTACCGACCGTCGTGGTCTTGCCGGCACCGTTAATGCCCACAAACAGCACGCAGCTCGGCGTATCGGAGAACGGATCGCGCTCGATGGGCACAAAGTGCTGCTCAAGCTGCTCGGCCAGGGCACGGCGAAGCTGTGGAGCGGTCTTGAGGTTCTTCTTGGCCGCGGCATCGCGCAGGTCATCGGAGACCTGAATGGCGATCTCGGCGCCCATGTCACCCATGACGAGGGTGTCCTCCAGGTCCTCCCAAAAATCCTCGTCGACCTCACCGCCAAAGTAGAAGACCTCGTTGAGGGCCTCGCGGCTTCGCTCAAGTCCGCGCGAGAGAGCATCGAAGAATCCCATTATGCATTCACGACCTTTCCGGTTTCGCGATCGAGTTTTTGCGAGACGACGCGACTGACGCCGTCGGCTTGCATCGAGACGCCATAGAGGACGTCAGCGTCCTCCATAGTACGGCGCTGATGCGAGATAACCAAGAGCTGCGTATCGGAACGCAACACATCGAGCGCGCCGATGAGCTTGGACAGGTTGGCGTCATCGAGCGCCGCCTCGACCTCGTCCAGCACATAGAACGGCACCGTGCGCGTACGATACACGGCAAAGAGCAAGGCGAGCGCCGTCAGACTCTTCTCGCCGCCCGACATGAGCATCATCTTGGTGATGCGCTTGCCGCGCGGCTGCGCCACGACCTCGATACCCGTCTCGGCAGGATGCTCGGGATCGGTCATCTCCAGATGAGCCTGGCCGCCCGGGAAGAGCATAGCGAAGATCTCGCGGAAGTTCGCGTCGACCTTCTCAAACGTCACCAGGAACGCCTTGCGCATCTTGCGATCAATGGCCACCGTGATCTTGGTGAGCGCCTTGCGCGCGCTCTCCAGATCGGCCAGCTGCTCCTCGATGTAGTCGGCGCGGCGCTTGAGCTGCTCGTACTCCTCCATGGCAACTTGGTTAACGGGACCAAGGTTGTTGATCTGGCGCACAAGCTGGTTGAGTTCGCGCTCGGCGGCATCGCGGTCGGTAGGAGCAGGAAGCATGAGCGCTTCCTCGAGCACCGTCGTGCCATCGGCGGTAATGGCCTTGATGGCAGCCTCGACCTGCACCTCGAGCTTGCCACGCGCGACCTTGAACTCGTTTTGCGTGGCGGAGGCGGTATCGACTCGCTCCTTAGCGCGGGCAACCTCTGCCTTGGCATCCTCGATGGTCTTCTTGAGCGAAGCGGAGTCCGCCTCCTCCAGAGAGGCCTGGTCACGCAGGCGCGCTGCCCAATCCGACGCGCGTTCCAACAGGGCAGAATAGCGTTCGTGCATGGGATCGACGCGCAGGCGCAGCAGCTCGAGCGAGCGCGAGGCCTGGCGTGTTCCGCGGATACGACGGTCGATGCCCTCAAGACGATGCTCCAGGTCGGGCACGCGGCCCTTCAGCGAACGCAGGCGTTCGCTCGTCTGGGCTAGGCGAACCTTGGCGTCGGCGAGCTTGCCGGCAGCCTCGGAATCGTCACGGCGAACGCGGTCGAGTTCGTCGTTGGCCTCGGAAATCTGCAAGCCCAGATCGCTTGCCTGCGCGCGGGCCTCGTCACGCGAACGGGTGAGCTCGTCAACGCGCGGGCGCGCAGCGCGAACGGCTTCGGAGGCCTGCTCGCGGCGCTTGGAGATGCGCACGCGCTCGACCTCGGCATTGTTGGCGCTTTGCTCCAAGCGGCCGATCTCGGAAAGCAGCGAGCGGCGCTCGCCCTCAAGACGGGCGATCTCACCGGCGGCATCGCCCTCGGCGGCACGGGCCTCCTCGACGGCAGCGTTGGCCTCAACGACCTGATCCGACACATGCTCAAACACAGCGGCCAAATCGGGCTCAAGCCCCTCCAGCTCGCGAATGCGACGCTTACGCTCCAGAGCACCCGACGCCTCGCCGGCATCGAGGCCCACACGCACCAGGCCGCCGCAGGCGACGCGGGCACCATCGGGGGTCACGTAAGTCACGCCGTCAACGACCGGCGCCGACAGCGCGGCAGCAAGATCGTCCACTACGTAATAGCCGCCGAGCAGCGCCTCGACGACGGGTCCGTAGCCTGCGCGCACGGACAGACGATCAACCAGGCGGGTACCGGCAGCGCCCTCAGCGGCGGTAGAGCCGCTCACGCCGCGCGCCACCAGCAATGCCTCGCCCGAGGCCTTCTTTTGGTCCAGAGCCGCACGACCGGCACGCTCAAGCGTGGCGGCGTCATCAAACAGCAGCGCATCGATATCGCCGGCGAGCAATTGCTCAACCAGGCCCTCAAGCTCGCGCGGGGCCTCCAGCACGTCGCCCAGACGACCCAAGACATCGTCGCCCAGCGCACCCACCAGACGGCTCACGAGCGGCGAGCTGTCGGCCATGCGGACATCGAGTTTCTTTTGGCTGGCAAGCTCCGAGCGCACCTCGGACAGCTTGTTGCGCGCCTCACTCTCACGATTACGCAAGTCCTTCAGGGCTGCACGGGCGACCTCGGTGGCCTCACGCGCATCGGCCTGGGCCTGGCGCGCTTCCTCAAGAGCGCCTTCAAGCTCCTCGGCGCGGTCACGACGGCTCTCGAGCGAGGCCATGACCTCCTCGAGCTGCTCGTCAATCTGCTCCAGGCGCGAGGCATACATGTTGTCCTCGACCTCGGCATTGCTCAGCGAGTCCTTCACCTTGGCGAGCTCGAGCGCGGCGTTATCGGCTACGCGCTGAACATCGCGATGCTCACGCGTAAGCTGCGAAATCTGATTGTCGAGCGCCACGCGCCGCTCGTGGAGCTCAGCGGCGGCAGGACCAGCGGCGTCAACGTCCTCCTGGGCCTGCATAT
>CABUVH010000111.1 GCA_902494935.1 uncultured Collinsella sp. | reverse complement strand
CTGCTTGCCTCGTTTCGCTCCCCATCGTTAGGACTTATGCACATGGACCAGCGTTCCGTACGCGATATTCTTGCCGGTAAAACCTACTTTATCCGCACCTTTGGCTGTCAGATGAATCAGCACGACTCCGAGCGTGTGAGCGGTCTGCTTGATTCGTATGGCTGCCTCATGGCGCTCGATCCCGAGCATGCCGATATCGTTGTGTTCATGACGTGCTGTGTGCGCGAGGCCGCCGATACTCGCCTATACGGTCAGTGTAATTCCTGCAAAAGCCTGCCGCCTTCGCCTTCGGGCAAGCGCGTGGTTGCCGTTGGTGGTTGCATCGCGCAGCGCGATGGCGAGGGTCTGCTCACCAACGTCGATAACGTCAATGTCATCTTTGGCACGCATTCCATCGCACATGTGGCCGAGCTCATTGCCGAGGCGTTCCTTGATGGTAAGCGTCATATCCGCACCAATGAGCATGAGGATACGGATGCCATGAGTATGCCGTGGCACCGTGAGACGCAGTATCACGCCTGGGTGCCCATCATGACGGGCTGCAATAACTTCTGCACCTACTGCATCGTGCCGTACGTGCGCGGTCGCGAAAAGAGCCGCCCCTTCGAGGAGATTGTCGACGAGGTGACCGGTTTGGTGCGCCAGGGCGTGCGTGAGATTACGCTGCTGGGCCAAAACGTTAACTCATATGGCCGCGATTTGTTTGGTAAGCCGCGTTTTGCCGATCTGCTGCGTGCCGTGGGCGATACGGGCGTGGAGCGCATCTTCTTTACGTCTTCGCATCCCAAGGACCTGCTGCCCGAGACCATCGACGCCATGGCCGAGACGCCTGCCGTTATGCCGCAGCTGCACCTGGCCGTCCAGTCAGGTTCGACGCGGATCCTCAAAGAGATGAATCGCCGTTATACACGCGAGGACTATCTGGGCCTGGTCGATCGCATTCGCAACCGCATGCCCGACATCGCGCTCTCGACCGACATTATCGTTGGCTTCCCGGGCGAGACTGAAGATGACTTTGAGCAGACGCTCTCACTTGCCGAGACGGTCCGCTATGCTCAGGCCTATACCTTCATCTATTCCAAGCGCGCCGGTACCCCGGCCGCCGAGATTGATGATCCTACGCCGCATGAGGTTATTCTCGAGCGTTTCAACCGCCTGGTTAAGGTTATCGAGACCACGGCACACGAGTATAACCAGGGTGAGCTTCATACTGTGGTTCCGGCGCTCATTGAGGGAACGAGCAAAAAGAATGACGCGGTGCTACTGGGCAAGAGTCCCAAGAATCAGACCGTGCATGCGCCTATCCCCGAGGGTTACAGCATCGACCAGCTTGTTGGCAAGATCGTTGATGTTGACGTTGACGTTGCCAAGACCTGGTATTTGTCTGGCTCCGTTGTGGGCGAGCCGCGCTAATGGTTGCTCCCGGGGCAGGTCTTTCCGCCGTTGCGATCGTCGGTCCGACGGCGGTTGGTAAGAGCGATGTTGCCGATCGTTTGGCAGCTCGTCTTTCGTCCGAAGTGCTGTCGTGCGATGCGATGCAAATCTATCGCGGCATGGATATCGGTACCGCAAAGATGGCGCCCGATGGGTGTACGGCGCCGCTGCGTCTCGTCGACATTGTAGAGCCGGGTGTGGCATATTCTGCTGCGCTTTATCAGGCTGACGCTCGCGCGCATGTTGAACGTCTCCTTGGTTCGGGTCGCCTGCCGGTTTTTTGCGGAGGTACGGGGCTGTATCTCAAGGCCGCCCTCGATGAGATGGATTTTCCCTCGGGCGAGCTTGTGGACGATCGTCGCGCGGGGTATCAGGAGCTTGCCGAGCGTATTGGCGAGGAGGGACTGCATGCCCTGCTTGCCGAGCGCGACCCAGAATCGGCTGCTGTTATTCATCCCCATAACGTGCGCCGTGTGATTCGTGCGCTCGAGATGCATGATGATGGTATCTCCTATGCACAGCAAAAAAGTCAGTTTAGTGTTCCGCGCGAGCATTATCATGCTCTATGGTTTGGTCTGACGCGTAATCGCGAGGTGCTCTACGAGCGCATTAACCTGCGTGTCGATCTGATGTTTGAACAGGGTCTTGTTGATGAGGTTCGCGGTCTTATGGACCAGGGGCTGGGAGATGCCCTGACTTCGATGCAGGCAATTGGCTATAAAGAGATCATTGATGCTTTCAATGGCGTGATTTCTATGGATGAGGCTCGCGAACTCATCAAGATGCGTTCGCGTCGCTATGCCAAACGTCAGCTATCGTGGTTTAAGCGCGATGACCGTATCGTGTGGTTTGATATGGACGAGTTTACGATCGATGAGGTCGTTGAGGACATCCTGCATCGTATTGAGGCTGCCTAATGGCCCGTTTCCCCCTTGTTCCCACGGCACCCGAGCCCGAGCGTGCCATATTAGTTGGTGTTGAGTGGCGCGACAATGCATGGCCGCTCGATCGCTCGCTTGATGAGCTGGAGCGTCTTACCCACACGGCTGGTGCCCAGTGCGTGGCACGCTTGTCACAGCGTTTGGTAAAGCCGTATCCTAAATCGTTTATCGGTTCCGGTAAGGTTGAAGAGCTGTGCGGCCTGGTGCATCGCATGGATGCCGATGTCGTTATTTTTGACGACGACCTGACGCCCTCGCAGCAATCCTATTTGGAGAAAGCCGTGGGCGAGCCGGTAAAGATTATCGATCGTACGGCACTGATCTTGGATATTTTTGGCCTGCATGCTCAGACGCGTGAGGGACGCCTACAGGTACAGCTGGCACAGCTTCAATATCTGTTGCCTCGTCTGCGTGGCATGTGGAGCCATCTCGCCAAGGAACAGACGCGCGGCGGCATCGGCTCACGCTTTGGTCAGGGCGAAAGTCAGCTCGAGGTCGACCGTCGCCTCATTCGTAATAAGATCGCTGCGCTTCGTCGTGAGCTCAAGCAGGTTGAACAGCGTCGCGATGTTCAATCCAAGAGCCGCATTGAGTCACCGGCGTTTCGCGTCGCGTTAGCCGGTTATACCAATGCGGGTAAATCGTCGTTGCTCAATCGTCTGACCGGATCTACGGTGCTTTCGCAGGACAAGCTGTTTGCTACGCTCGACCCGACGACGCGTTCGTATCGCCTGCCCGGCGGTCGTGGCATGACGATTACCGATACTGTTGGCTTTATTCAAAAGCTACCGCATGGTCTCGTTGATGCCTTTAAGTCCACGCTGTCTGAGGTTCTTGGTGCCGATCTGATCCTTAAAGTTGTGGATGCCTCTGACGAGGACTACGAGCGCCAGCTCGAGGCAGTCGATCGCGTTCTTGACGAGATCGGTGCCGGCGAGCGTTTGACGCTTACGGTGTTCAATAAAATCGATCTTCTCGATAGCGTTGATCGATTGAGTTTCCGTCGTCGCTATCCCGAGGCCGTGCTGTTCTCGGCCCAGACGGGCGAGGGACTCGACGATCTCGTCGACCGTATTGCTCGCGAGGCGGCTGCCACCGATGTGTTGCTCTCCGCTGAAATCCCGTATCGCGAGGGCGCCCTCATCACGCTGGTGCATGAACAGGGAACCCTTTTGCACGAGGAATATCTTGAGGGCGGCGTTCGTATTGTTGCGAAGCTGCCGGCTCGTATCGCGCCGCGGCTCAAGCGTTATCGCACCGAGTAGACGAGCTCCAAAAAGCCCAGAATAATGGGCTGATGCAGTAGATAAAAGGGGAGTGCGTGACGTCCAAGGCTGGCGAGCTCCGGGATGGGATTGGCGTAGGCCCAGCTAGGGACGGTCTTATCGATTCCCTTCGCTATGTGTGCGGCGAAGTATCCTGCAAGATACATAAAGAAAAACGGGATGATGGGGTAGTAATCACCTGAGACAAACCCAGGGCTCGGAAATCCCAGCCACGCCAGGTAGGGGACAGGGTAGATCGTTTTGGGGATGCTCCAGGTGAGGGCAAACAACAAAAGGCATAGGGACATGCCCCATCTCGCCGATATCTTCTTAAGGACGGGATCGGTCAACGCCACGATGCCGGTACATGCGGCCATGCAGTAGATGATGCCAAAATTAACAGAATCGTCAACTGAGACAAGTGTTGTTGCCAACCAGACGACGAGTGCTGCTAAGGCGTATTTGGCGGCACGTTTGATATTGTTGCGCGAAAGGGTGCACATCCAACCCGCGATAAACAAAAATACCCAGCTGATGCTGGCGCGCCAGATGTCTTGAAAGACAGTCTGGGTAAACCAGGGCATATCCCAGTCGTACAGGTAGGCAAGATCGTAGCAAGCGTGAAAACCTGCCATTGAAATCATCGTAAGCCCGCGGACGGTATCAAAGATGGTGATGCGTTTTTGCATTACGAGAACCGGCGCATCAAGCCGACGACTTTGCCCAAGATAACGGGATTCGTTGCATAGATAGGCTCCATGGTGTCATTCTCAGGCTGCAGGCGTACGCGTCCCTGCTCCTTGTAGAACGTCTTGACGGTCGCTGAACCATCAATCATAGCCACGACAATTTCGCCGTTCATGGCACTCTTTTGTTCACGGACGATGATGTAATCGCCATTGAAGATACCGACATTGATCATTGAGCTCCCATGCACCTCAAGGATAAAGGAACCCTGATCAGTGGCGATTTCGGTCGGGATAGTAAATGTGTCTTCGATATTCTGCTCGGCCAGAATGGGAATCCCAGCCGCGACGCGACCAACGAGCGGTAGTGAGACCGTTCCGCGAGGTGCGGTGGTCTCGTCAGATTTAGAAATTGAGACAGAGGAACCGTCCTCGTTAAAGAGTTCCAGAGCGCGCGGTTTGGTGGCATCGCGCTTGAGTAGCCCGCGCGCCTCCAGGGCAGATAGATGGGCGTGCACGGTGCTGGGGGAGGAAAGGCCCACGGCAGAAGCCATCTCGCGCACGCTGGGCGGATAACCCTTCTCCTGCTGATATTCCTTGATGAAGTCGTAAATTTGCTGCTGACGCTTGGTAATTTTGCGAGCCATCAGGGCATCCTCTCTACCCATGTCAAACAAATGTTCGAATTTTGCTTGACAGGAACAACTGTTCGAAGATAATAATAACCGAACATTCGTTCTCGCGCTAGACATTTTTGTCCGCGCGGCTTGATAAAACTGTTCTCAGCAAAACACGCGAGAGGAGAACATGATGAACGCAACGAATATGGTCCAGGGAAACCTCGCCCTTAAGCTCGAGACGTCTGCAGAATACACTTTTACGGTTGTTCAGGGTGGCTGCTCCGGCTTTCAGCCTTTGGCCGTAAAGCCTGCTCGCAATCAGCAGGCTGTAGCCGCGCCGGGCCGCGTTGCCCTGAAGGTTCCGACGATTGTCGCCGTTGCCGTTGCGCTTACGCTCTTCTTTGTCCTCGCTACGTCGGTCTTTAGCGCTCGTCACGCCGCGTATGCCGAGTCCGTTTCCAACGTTACCTATGAGACCATTCGCGTTCAGTCTGGTGATTCTCTTTGGTCGCTTGCCGAGGAATATCCAATCGAAGGCCTTTCCACGCAAGAGACTTCCGACATGATCCGTAACGTCAATCATCTGGAGCATGGTTCGCTCGCCGCCGGTGCGCATCTTAAGGTTCCTGCTCGTTCGTAATCATTATCGCGCTGCGCATGGTACCCTTGTTATCGTTTAAGAGGAGGTACCATGCGCTGTCCCAAATGCGGCAAGGCACATACCCGCGTCGTTGATTCCCGTATGCAGGAGTCAAATAACACCATTAAGCGTCGCCGCGAATGTTGCTCGTGTAACTATCGCTTTACAACGTTCGAACGATGCGAAGACCCAATCGAGGTCATTAAGTCGGACGGAACCAAGCAGCGGTTCGATCGCAATAAGCTGCTCGTCGGCTTGATGCGCGCCACTATCAAGCGCGATATCGACACTAAGAAGCTCAATGAGATTATCGATGACATCGAGGTCGAGCTGCGCTCTCGCACGCTGACGGCCGTTACGTCCCATGAGTTGGGTGACATGGTACTCAAGCGCTTGGCCAAGATCGACAAGGTGGCGTACATCCGCTTTGCCTCGGTCTACCGCGATTTCAAAGACGTCGATGAGTTTCTGCAAGAGCTCGACAAGCTAAGGTGATTCCATGTCCAACATTACCGTCAACATAAAGCGTCTCGACCCCACCGTCGAGCTTCCCAAATACGCCCATCCCACCGATGCCGGCTTGGATTTGCGCTCCAACGAGGACTGCATTCTGAAGCCCTTCGAACGCCGTCTGGTCTCTACTGGGCTGGCCATCGCCCTGCCCGATGGCTACGCCGGCTTCGTCCAGCCCCGAAGCGGTTTGGCCATCAAGCAGGGCCTGTCTATAGTCAATACGCCGGGCCTCATCGACGCCCACTACCGAGGAGAACTCAAGGTTATCCTCATCAACCTGGATCCCTCCAACAACATCCAAATCAACAAAGGCGACCGCATAGCCCAACTCGTCATCCAAGAAGTCCCCACGGTCAACCTCATAGAAGTAGAAGAACTAGACGAAACCGACCGAGGCAACGGAGGCTTCGGCTCCAGCGGCGTCGCCTAGGGGCGCTCGTATCCCTCCCGCCCGGGGCTTACCTATATCATTCCATGCTCAAACATTCTCGCGTCGCTTCGCTCGCTGCGAAACTGCGCGTG
>CABUVH010000110.1 GCA_902494935.1 uncultured Collinsella sp. | reverse complement strand
CTTCATGCCGGGCTTCTCGCGCACATACAGCTTGACGGGCGTCTTTTTAGGCGCGGTGGCGATGTAGTTGATAATCTCCTGCGCATCCATCTCGGCTGCATTGCTCATTTGCTGTCTCTCCTTTGGGTGGATCCGGTTGATACCTGGTTAGGCAAACATGACCTGGTCGAACGTATAGAAGCCGGGTTCGCGGGTGACGAGCTTCTGGGCGGCGGCCAGGGCGCCGTTGACAAAGATCTGACGGCTCGTGGCGCGGTGGGTGAGCGTGACCTCCTCGCCCTGGCCAAAGAAACTCACTTCGTGCACGCCGGCGACAGTGCCACCGCGCAGCGAGTGCATGCCGATTTCCTTGGGGTCACGCGCGCCGCACATGCCCTCGCGGCCATAGACGGGGTGGTAGTCTGCCTCGGGTTCAGCTTCGACGACGGCGTCGAGCAGTAGCTTGGCAGTGCCGCTCGGGGCGTCAACCTTTTGGTTGTGGTGCGTCTCGACGATCTCGCAGTCAAAGCCGGGCAGCTCGCGTGTGGCCTGTGCTACCAGATGACGCAGGGCTGCGATACCGATGGAGTAATTGCCGGAGTGCATGATGCGGGCGCTCTGACCCAGCTCGCGCAGGCGGTCCATCTGATCGGGCGTGTAGCCCGTGGTGCCCGAGACCAACGCGGCACCCGTGCGCTCGACATAGGCGACGACGGCATCGAAGGTCACGACGTTCGAGAAGTCGATGATGACGTCGGCTGCCGGGGCGCCCTCGAGCTCGGACAGATCAAAACCGATCTGGGCGACGATATCAAAAACGGGCTGCCCGGCGGCGTCGACAGCGCCCTCGGCGGTGGTGCGGATGAGCGAGCCCATGCGGCCCGTTCCCATAATGACGGTCTTAATCAAGCAGACCAGCTCCCTTCAGAGCGTCGGTAAGTGCGGCGCGCGTGTCGTTGGCCATGGGGCACAGCGGCATGCGGTAGTTTGCCTCGATCATACCCATCTGGGCGAGTGCTTCTTTAACGGGGATGGGATTGACCTCACTAAAGAGTGCATTGATGAGCGGCTGGCCGGCAATTTGGATATCGCGGGCACGTGCCACGTCACCATCCAGATAGGCGCGGCACATGTCATGCACGAGCTGCGGCTGAACATCGGCCCACACGCTGATGGTGCCCGAGGCGCCCAGGCTCATGAGCGGCACGGTGAGCGCATCCTCGCCCGAGTACATGCGGAAGTCGTCGGACAGCAGGTGGGCGATCTTGGCCGCGTAGGCGACGTTGCCCGAGGCTTCCTTGATACCCATGATGTTGGGGTGCGCGGCCAGGCGCTCTACGTTGCGCTCGCTGATGCCGCAGCCGCATCGGCCGGGGATGTTGTACAGGATGCAGGGGATGTCCACGGCATCCGCTACGGTCTTAAAGTGCTGGTAGATACCCTCTTCGTTAGACTTGTTATAGTAGGGGGTAATGAGTAGCAGACCGTCGGCGCCCAGGCCTTGGTAGGTGAGCGACTTGGTGAGCATGGTCTGCGTGGAGTTAGAGCCCGAGCCTGCAATGACGGGGACGCGTCCTGCAACCTGCTTGACCACGGCGGCGACGACGGAGTTGTCCTCGTCATCGGTCATCGTGGCGCTCTCGCCGGTGGTGCCCAGGGTGAGGATGGCGTCGGTGCCGTTTTGCAGGTGGAAATCGATAAGGCGCTCGAGCGCGTCAAAGTCGACGCTGCCGTCCTTTTTAAACGGCGTGACAAGGGCGACGATTGAACCCACGAGGTTGCGGATATCCATGTTCTTCTCCTTCGCTTCCGCGATCTGGATGCGTTTGTTCCATTGGGCGGCGACGGCCAGGCGTTCGTCCTGGGCGCGACGGCGGGCGCTTTCAGCACGCGATTTGGCCAACAGCTCACGGCCGCACGGCAACACGTCGAGCGTGGCAAAGTAATCGTCCGGGCGCTCGGCGCGACGAATGAGATCTGCTGAGCCGTCGGGGTGCAGCAATACCTCGGCGGAGCGCAGACGGCCGTTGTAGTTGTAGCCCATGGAGTAGCCATGCGCGCCGGTATCGTGGATTACGAGTACATCACCCATGTCGATCTGCGGCAGCTCGCGGTCGATGGCAAACTTATCGTTGTTCTCGCACAAGTTGCCCGTGATGTCATACGTGTTCGTGACCGGTGTTGCGGTCTTGTTAGGGCCACCCGGCTGACCCATTACCGTAATGTGGTGGTAGGCACCATACATAGCGGGACGAATGAGGTCGACGGCGCTTGCGTCCACGCCGATATAGTCCTTGTAGATCTGCTTTTCGTGGATGGCCTTGGTGACCAGGCATCCGTAGGGGCCCATCATAAAGCGACCCATCTCGGTGCAGATCGCCACATCGTCCATGCCGGCGGGAACCAAGATCTCGTCGTAGGCCGCGTGTACTCCCTCGCCGATGGCGTGAATGTCGTTGGCCTGCTGCTCGGGCAGGTAGGGGATGCCGACGCCGCCGGATAGATTGATGAAGGCGACGCGTGCTCCGGTCTCGCGCTCTAGGCGCACGGCAAGCTCAAAGAGGATGCGCGCAAGCTTGGGGTAGTAGTCGTTAGTGACGGTGTTACTGGCAAGGAAGGCGTGGATGCCAAAGTCCTCGGCGCCCTTGGCCTTGAGCATGCGGAAAGCCTCAAAGAGCTGCTCGGTGGTCATGCCGTACTTGGAGTCGCCGGGGTTGTCCATAATGCCGTTAGAGAGCTGGAACAGGCCGCCCGGGTTAAAACGGCAGCTGACCGTCTTGGGGATGGGGCCCGCGACGCGCTCAAAGAACTCGATATGGCTGATGTCGTCAAAGTTGACGATGGCGCCCAGCTTGTCGGCGAGCTCAAAATCCGCCGCCGGCGTGTCGTTGGACGAGAACATGATGTCGTGGCCGGTGATACCCAGTGAGCGGGCGATCATGAGCTCGGTATAGCTCGAGCAATCGCAGCCGCAGCCGTATTCGTTGAGGATGGAGATGAGTGCCGGGTTAGGGTTGGCCTTGACGGCATAGTATTCCTTAAAGCCCGGGTTCCACGCAAAGGCGTCGCGCACCTCTTGCATGTTGCGGCGGATGCCCGCCTCGTCGTATAGGTGAAACGGCGTGGGGAACTGCTCGACGATATGCTCGAGCGTTTCCTTGTCCACAAACGGCTGTTTGGCCGCATATGCTTCGTTGGGGGTCAATGCCATGTCCCGTAAACCTCGCTATCCAGACGGCGCCATCGGCGCATCGAATCCGCATAGCGTGGACCCCATGTCCGGATAGCGCTCCCGCATTGCTGCAGACAGTCCTGCGGGTGTTTCCCGCAGGCCCACCAGGTTGTTCGTGCCCGAAAAACCCAGTTCGGCGGGTTTCGCCTCCCCGCGGGGTCAAAGCCTGCCGGCTCGCCCGCGGCTCTTCGTGCCCGCGCCTCTATCAAGTGGTAACGACCCTACCACGTTGCACTTTACCAAACAAGAGTATTCGTATATAACGTTTAAAAAATGCAGGGATATGCTGGAAACATGTGCGCCACAATCCTGTATCACAATAAGTTGCAACAGATGTGCCTCACGAAGGGATCCTCTATGACCGAGCTCCAAGAACTCCGTCGCTATCGCCGCGATCTCCATCGCATTCCGGAGCTCGATTTCGATCTTCCGCAAACCATTGCCTATATCGAGGGCGTGCTGGCACCGCTCACCTGCGAAGTGACCCATCCGTGCCCCAGCTGCGTCTGTGCTTTCTTCGACGCCGGCGTTGATGCCGCGCATGCCACGGCGATTCGCGCCGATATGGATGCGCTGCCCATCGCGGAAGCGACGGGAGCGGCCTTTGCCTCAACCCATCCCGGCAAGATGCACGCTTGCGGACATGACGGACACATGGCCATGGCGCTTGCCGCCGCGACGTATGTCGACCGTACGATTCGCGAGCATCCGGGCGCCATTAGGCGCAATGTTCTCTTTGTGTTCCAGCCGGCCGAGGAAACGACCGGTGGTGCCAAGACGGTATGCGAGAGCGGTGTGTTCGAGCGCTATGGGGCCGACCGCATTTTTGGCTTCCATGTGTGGCCCGATCTGCCCGCCGGCACGTTGGCGAGCTGCTCCGGTCCGTTGCTGGCGCGTTCGAGTGAGACACACATTCATATTCACGGGACGAGCATCCATATTGCTAAGACCTATGGCGTTCCGGTCGAGGAGTCGCACGATGCGGCGCTGGCGGCTGCCAAGTTCTTGGTTGCCGAGCGCGAACTGATGGATGAGCTGGGTGCCGATGAGCCCTGCATTGGCAAGTTCGGCCTGCTGCAGGCAGGCACCGTCTGCAATGCGGTGGCGGGGGAGGCCCATGTTGCCGGCAGCCTGCGTGTGTTTACAGACGACATGTTCGACCGGGCACGCGAGGGCGTGCGCCGCGTGCTGGACGATGCCTGCGCTGCAACGGGCTGCACGTACGATCTCGACTTTGCCGAGGGCTATCCGCCGGTCGACAACGACCCCGAGCTATTTGCCAGCGTCGCGCCTGCCTTGCCCGGGCTGCAGCTTATGGAGGAGCCGCTGTTAATTGCCGAGGATTTCGCGTTCTATCAGCGCCATTTGCCGGGCGTGTTTTTCCTGCTGGGCACGGGTATGCCAGAGGGCCAAGACAACCCGAGTGATTCGGATGGCTGCCCCGCCTATGCCACAAGCGCTCTGCATACCGATAGCATGCTCTTCGACGAGGAAATCCTACTCACAGGCCTCGATGTCTATAAACGATTGCTTGTGATGGAGTGACGATGGAACGACGCCGACAGTCTGCCGTATATAGTCCGGGTGGATGCGGGTGCGGTTTGCTGCTGCTTCCGGTTATTGCTGTGAGCATTGGCGTGATGTTTGCGCTTGCCGGGCTTGCCGCGGCAGCACTTGTGCTGTTTATCACTGCCATCGGCGTGACGATTTGGCTTTATCGCAGTCGTGAACAGCGCCGCGCCGACGGTAAGACCAATGTAGGATGGATTGCCTTTTTGGTCATCGCCTACCTGCTGAGCATCAGCTATTTGGCCTTCTTTATCCTGTTGATGATCAGTGCCTTTACCGGGGAATCCGTCACGGTGGGTTGATCGCTGCCGGCAGACGGTCGCGCGCAGTGCGTTTGCTCGGCGTTTGGATAACTGCATTGGCCGTTTACCGCAGCCTTAGCTCTCAGCTAATGAATTCAAGTTCAATCCTTCCTACGATGTGCTGTGTACCGGCACGGTAGCCGGATCGTAGGAAGGATGAATAATGGCAAAAGAGGGAAAGAAGCCGATCGGCAAGATTGTCCTAGGCATCATCGTGGTGCTGGTTATTGTCGGTGCCGTGGGCTCTATGGGCGGCAACTCAACCGATTCGTCTGCGAGCGATTCGGCAAAACCTGCCGAGACGACACGGCAGGCTGAGGAGCAAAAAGAACCGCAAGAACCGTATACCATTGCTGACGAGGCTGAAGACACTTCCAATCAGTTTACCTATAAGATCACGGGCACCCTGACCAATAACACGGACAAGGAAAAGAGCTACATTCAGATTGAATATGTTCTGTATGATGCCGATGGCAACCAGGTTGGAACGGCTCTTGCAAACACCAATCATCTGAAGGCGGGCGGCTCCTGGAAGTTCGAGGCGCTGGGTACGGTGTCTCCCGACCAGGTTGCTAGCTGGGAGCGTTCGGACGTAAGCGGTTTCTAGCATGTTGCATGCACTGGGGGAGGTGAAGTCGTATGTCCGATAAAAAGCTGACCGAGGAGTTGCTCAATGAGCTTCTCGATGCACCGAACATCGATGGCTATATCAGGGAGCACGACTTTGCCGCCCCGTCGCTTTCGGACTACCTGAAGCAGCTACTGCAGGAAAAGGGCTTGGAGCGCTCGCGCGTGGTCCGTATGGCTGATCTCAATGAGACCTTTGGCTATCAGATCTTTACCGGTGCGCGTCATCCGAGTCGCAATAAGGTGCTGCAGATTGCCTTTGCGATGGCGCTGACGCTCAAAGAGACCAACCGTGCGCTGACGGCTGCCGGGGTAAGCGTCCTTAACTGCAAGGACCGCCGCGATGCGATTATCATCTTTTGCATCGATCGCGGGTGCAGTCTCCAAAAGGTCAACGAGGAACTGTATCGCTTTGGCGAGGAGACGGTGAGTTAGCGGCTGATATCTGAGCCGGTAGAGCTGTCGAACAACGATGCAAACGAACGGGGCGCGGATGCCATGGGGTGTCTGCGCCCTGCGCTATGATGGAGGCTATGGATACTCAGAGCCCAACATATTCCGATGACGAGCTGACCGCAGCGCTTGCCGAGCACCTGGCGTCGCTCGATCGCGACGACAGCTATCGCGTGGAGCGTGTACTTAAGCGCTCGTCCGTTGAAGCAACCGAGCTCGTGTACTTTGAAGGAACCGGCGGTGGTTCGCTCGGCCCCTTTGTCCGTAAACGCATCGATGCTTCGGCTCAAATCGGCGGGGCATACGAGCGTCTGTTTGCCGCTCAGCGGGCAGGCAGGCGTTTTGAGCACCTGCCCAGAATCGTCGATTGTCGTCGTGTGGGCGACGAGCTCAACGTGGTTATGGAATACATCGAAGGGGAGACGCTCGGGGCGCTGGTGGACCGTCTGGGAGCCACCCCCGATTATGCGCGTGAATTGTATCCTGCCCTATG
>CABUVH010000109.1 GCA_902494935.1 uncultured Collinsella sp. | reverse complement strand
GGCTCCGGCATTGCCGCCGGGCTCGCCGCTGCCGCCGTGGCGACAACGGTCGCCGGCGCGGCGATGCTTGCCAATGACCGCGAAAACGTTGGGGACGACAGCGAATAGGCAAGCCCGCCTTTTAGACACATCGACTCAATTGGGGGGGCGCAGAATACCGTTCTGCGCCCCGATTTTTACCTTAGCCCGAACACCGTTATCGGCTACATCACCATGTTCAGCGCATTCACGAACTCCTGAGCTTGGGAGCGGCTGCTCAGACTAAAGACACAGGCAGTCAACAGCCTGTTACGTAGGAAAACGTCGCGGCCCTTGATCCTGCTGACCCCCGTAATGTCCTTAAGATAAACAATCTCGGTGTGCTTGCCACCAAAAGTGCCCTTCTTGAGCACCTCGATGCGGTTAGGGTAGATCTTGACGTCTTTAAACCTACCCGAACCTTTGTCCTGGAACAGCAGCGTGTTGTTGTCCATACGCGTCACTCCCGCGGGGTTCGCTAAAACTGCCTCTATGGTCACATTTTAACCACCGCAAGGCTCCCATGCGAAGGTGCCAGACAACATAGCAATTCGTGTCCGCGCGAGGCTTTAAACTAAATGCGTTAAAGATGCATTCCACAAGAGGAAAGTGGGGCGACAGTGATGGGTGAACTAGTAAACCGTGGAGAATCGGCAATCGTGCCCGAAGGTTTTTACAAGCAGGTCTCCTCGATTCTCAACGCCGCTCGCGACAAGGCCTATACCGCCGTTAACTTTGCGATGGTTGAGGCATATTGGGAGATCGGCAAGAGTATTGTTGATGAACAGGGCGGAGAGGAGCGCGCCAAGTATGGCGATGCACTGATCGACGAACTTGCCGTTAGATTGACTAAGGATTTTGGCAGAGGCTTCAACGCCAGAAGCTTAAGATACATGCGTCAGTTTTATCTTGCGTTCCCAATCCGGAACGCGCTGCGTTCCGAATTGAATTGGACACATTACCGCAGGTTATCGCGTATAACCGACCCTGATGCTCGAACATGGTACATGAACGAATGCGCCGATTCTCGTTGGAGCACGCGTCAGCTCGAACGCCAGATCAACACCATGTTCCGCGAGCGCCTACTTGCCAGCAAGGACAAGGAGGCCGTCACCCAGGAAATCCAAAAGAGCGCCCCGGCTCGTCGCCCCGAGGATATCATCCGCGACCCATATGTACTGGAGTTTTTAGGTTTCTCGGACGATACTGCGTTTCGCGAGAGCGATCTAGAGCAGGCGCTCATCACGCATCTTCAGAAGTTCCTGCTGGAGCTTGGCCGTGGTTTCGCTTTCGAGGCGCGCCAAAAGCGCATCACCTTTGATGGGCGCCATTTCTATATTGACCTTGTTTTTTACAACTATCTGATGCGCTGCTTCGTGCTCATCGACCTTAAGACGGACGACCTTACGCATCAGGACCTGGGCCAGATGCAAATGTATGTGAACTACTACACGCGCGAGCTCATGAACGAAGGCGACAATCCGCCCATAGGCATCGTGCTCTGCGCGGACAAAAGCGATTCGATTGTCGAGTACACGCTGCCCGAAGACAACGACCAAGTGTTTGCCGCCAAATACCTGCCGTATCTTCCAAGCAAGGAAGAGCTGGCGCGCGAACTAAGCGCCGAGTACCGCGCCATCAACGAAGCGACCAATGGCGAAACGCAAGGGTAGCAGCACGTTGCGACCGAAGCCACCGCAGCCGTCGCAGGCGCACTCGCGGTTGCGACGCACGCTACGAAACAATACCGTTCATGGACGCCGGCAACGACATTCTAGCCGTGGCTGGCGAGCGTGACCTGACAGGCAAAGACGCGGCCTTCGTCTGATGTGGGTCCATTGGCTGCCACAGAAAAGGGCCGGTTGCAGCCGGCCCTTTAGACGATAATACCTGCGTTGCCCGCGCTTCCGAAGTGTGACTAGCTGAGGAGCGGGTTCCGCGGCACAACCTGATTTTACCCAGTGAGGAGGCTCTTTTGCAGCCGCTCCACTGTTTATTTACATCTGGCACCCTCAAACAATCAGACGGCAGCCCGCACTCCTGAGAGCTGCCCCGCACCCCCGGCCATCACCTTACGGCAACAACCGGTGCTACTCCCCTACTTCCCAAATAGCGCACCCAGCAGACCGCGGCGTTTGGGCTTCTCCTCTCGGTAGGAACCCTCGACGGCGGCTGCAACCTGGCGCGGTTGCTCGCCGCCTCCACGGCGCACGATCTGGTACAGGAAGGGCGATTTAACGTATTTGACCTCGACGGGCGTGGCGTGCACGGTGCTCTCACCGGACAGATGCAGGCTCGGGCTGAGCGGCGCCACGATATGCGTTTCGCGCTTGTCGCTAAACACCACCGCGGCCGCGCGGCCCGTCTGGCCGTTTACGGCAATGCGCACCTGCTCGCCATCGCGGCCGTCTGTCGCCGGACGATCGACAAAGTAGACCGGCACCATCACCAGGCCGTCCTTATGTTTGCGGGCCTTGCGCGCCCACATGCGAATGCTCTTTTTATTGAGCCCCAGTACAGCCTCGGCGTCGTTGCCCGCAACGTCGAGCGCCAACTTATCAATGACCACCTGGTCCTTGGTAGACGCATCGACTGAGACAACGCGAAAGTCACCTTCCTGCATGGCGGGATCGAACGGACCGACCTTGGCAAAGTCCCACGGCTCCAAAATGCCCATGAGGCGAACGTCCAGGTAGTTTGCCCTGGGGTATGCCCAGTCGAGCACCTCGTAGTACACCAAGGCCTCCTTGCTCAGGCCCTTGCCCGGGAAGCTCGCCATCATGCGCAAGTCCGCCAGCGCCATGGGGAAATAGAAGAGCATCATGTCGTTTTGGATCGCGTCTTCCACGTCGTGCCCGGCAAAGGCATCCGGATACTGGCGCACCAGCTGCAGCGCGTTGGCACGTGCCTGCTGCGGCGAGATTTCGCAGGGAATACCCTGCTCGGGCACATACTCCGCACCAACGCCCATGGTCAGGCGCTTGCTAAACGTCCCCGGCTTGAGCAGGTCCGCAATGCCGATCTTATTGCCGCAGGACGGGCACTCAAACACACGCTGCGTTGACTCGCCCTCAAAGGACGCTCCGCAGAAGGGGCAAGGAATGCTCACATGCGTGGCCTCTTGGAACTCCTGCGCCGTGCCGCGATCCTCCCACAGCAGATGTTCCAGGACCGACTGATTGCGCCAGTGCGCATTGAAGAAATACCAGTCCGGGTCCTGCGGGCACTCGAGTTGCGACACATGCGTGAGCTTGAGCAGTCCATCCACTACCGTCAACGGCGTATGGCGAATGCCCAAAGCGCTCTTGGGCTCTCCGGCGTCCGCCTGCCACGGAATGACCGCACCGCAATAAGCGCACTCAAAGCTGCGCTTAGCTTGGTGCGAGTACATAGGGCCGCCGCAGTTTTGACATTTAATGGCAAACATCTCGTCCATGGAAACGTCCTCCTTTGCACAGGGGCTGTCGACATTAAGTATGTCGAGCAAACAGGCACATGCCCATACCCATGTGGCCCAAAATGGACCACCCAGGCAGACGAGAAGGCTCGCTCGTTAGCACCGGCAGACTATTGCTGCATTTTCTGAGCATCGGTGCACGGCGCCCCCGCGCGAGCTACACTATCCCCTTAAACATGATTGTGAGGACGACCGCTATGCTATTTGTAAATCGGCTGGTACATACGCTTGTTCCCGGCAGCGAGAGCGAGCCGGTCGATGCATCTTGCCGCACCAACGCGGGCTTTTCCGCAGGCCTCGTCTGCATTGGCCTCAACATCACCCTGTGCCTGGCCAAGGGCATCGCGGGCCTGCTCGCCGGCTCCGTCTCCCTCATCGCCGACGCTTTCAACAACCTCTCCGATGCCTCGAGCAACATCGTGAGCCTGCTCGGGTTCCGCCTTGCCAGCCGCCCGGCAGACGAAGGCCACCCCTATGGCCACGGTCGCTATGAGTACCTCGCCGGCCTGTTCGTCGCCGTCCTGGTTTGCGCCGTCGGCATCAATCTGATCCTCGAGTCGGTCACTAAGATCATCAAGCCTTCCCCCACTGCATATTCGGTGCTCTCCTTAGCCGCCCTCGTCTTGTCCATGCTCGTTAAGCTCTGGATGGCAGCGTTCAACCGCACGCTGGGCGATCGCATCGACTCGGAGACGCTCATCGCCACAGCACAGGACTCCAAAAACGACGTCATCACCTCGGGCTCGGTCTTGGTGGCGGCGCTTATTTCGCAGACGACCGGCTTTGACCTCGATGGCTGGGCAGGCCTGGGTGTGGGCATCTTCATCTGCATCAGCGGCATGGGCCTAGTGCGCAACGCCATCAGCCCGTTGCTGGGGCAAGCGCCCGACCCCAAGCTCGTCCAGGCAATCCGCGACAAGATCATGTCCTATCCGCAGGTCTTGGGCACACACGACCTGATGGTGCACGACTACGGCCCCGGTCGTCAGTTTGCCAGCGCCCACGTGGAGATGCCCGGCGAGGGCGACGCGTTTGAGCACCACGAGATCCTGGACACCATCGAGCACGACATCAAGCGCCAGATGGGCATTGGGATCACGCTGCACTGCGACCCCATCGCGACAACCGGCGACGACCTGCGCGGCTGGGTCAAGCGCGGCGTCATGCAGATCGATCCTGCGCTCTCCATCCACGACCTGCACGAGCACGACGGGTTCGTTTCGTTTGACCTGGTGCGTCCCGACGGCTTTGACATATCCGACGAGGAGCTGCTGGAGCTCGTCACGCGCATCGTGCATGAGCGCCGGCCCGACGTCTCGTGCGTCGTCACGTTCGATTCGGGCTTTAGCTCGCCCGAGCGTCCGGCCGAGCAGCTGTAGCCCCGCTC
The DNA here is from genome assembly GCA_902494935.1 of uncultured Collinsella sp. Lineage (GTDB taxonomy): Bacteria > Actinomycetota > Coriobacteriia > Coriobacteriales > Coriobacteriaceae > Collinsella. Next base: position 1,867 of record CABUVH010000109.1, on the reverse strand, counting down.
CGCTCGTCCGCTAGTTTCCCTGCGCGCCCGAGATGCCGTTTTGCAGGGCGTTCCAGGCATCCGTCGCCATGTCGCCCAAGTTCTGCGCGGTGTCGCCCAGGTTCTGGGCCGTATCGCCCAGCTCTTGCGCCTTGTCTCCCAACTCCTGTGCCTTGTTGCTCAAGTCCTCCAGCGTGTTGGAGCTCGAGCTGTCGGTACCGCTTTGTCCGTCGGACGAGTTGCCCAAGCCGTTCTTGTGCGTGAGCTGAATTTCAAGGTTGCCGCTGTCGTTATAGTAGGCAGAAGTAACGACCCAGTTGGCATCGACGACGGGCGTTGAGCCATCATCAGTCAGGACCACGGCATTCGAAAGATCGGCCCCGCGCGACTTGAGGAGCTTTTTGGCGTTGGACCAGTACTGCCCCGGAATATCGCTCAGCTCTACTGAACCCGCTTGGGTGACCTCTGTCTGCTCGGCCGTCGTGCTGGTTGTAGCTCCTCGTTTGTTGAGCATGCCCGACACAACGGCGAACACAATCGAAAGGGCAAAGAAAATCGCCAGCACAATCAGGATCTTCTTGATCACGCTCGACGAACGCGATGGCTTCTTCTCCTCGTCCTCGTCATATTGCGGAATCGACTTGGGGTACTCGCGATACGGCTCGCGCGACTCGTAGCGAGGCTGCGCCGTGCGAGGCATATACGTCGTCTGCTGAGGCTGCGGAATGGGATTCTGCGGCAGGTTGTCATAGGGATTCGGCGTCGAGGCAGCATAAGAATCCTGCGGCGCGTAATCAAACGGATCCGGAGCTGCGTTGCCATAGGGGCCTTGCGAAGATGCAGCGTAAGAATCCTGCGCCGTGTCGCCATAGCCCATAACCCGGGTGGGCTCGGCAGAAGGCTGCGTCGCGGCGGGGTCGGTATAACCGGGGTTGGGAACAACGCGGGTCGCATCGGCGCTATCGCCAGCCTGCGCGGAACCGTAGCCGCCCATCACGGTTGTCTTGTCCTGATCCATGCAACGATTCCTTTCCGTCGCGCGTGAGCCTCAAGTTATCCATGCATTCTACCCGCGCAAAAGCCTATGATGGGCAGAGTCCGTCGGTATCTACAAGACATGCGCGGGCCTAAGGATCAAAAAGCCCCGCCGTGCCTTGTGGGCGCGGCGGGGCGGGCTAGCAGCTATGGACAGCAGGCTTAGAACAGGCCGGTGATGTTGCCGTCGTTGTCGACGTCGATGTTCTCGGCCGCGGGGACCTTGGGCAGGCCCGGCATGGTCAGAACGCTGCCAGTCAGTGCGACCACAAAGTGGGCACCGGCGGAAACCTTGAGCTCACGCACCGTGATGCGGAAGTTCTCGGGAGCGCCCAGGGCCTTGGCGTTGTCGCTAAAGCTGTACTGCGTCTTGGCGACGCACACCGGCAGGTTGCCAAAGCCGTTCTCGCGCAGCTCGGCGAGCTGACGCTTGGCAGCCGGCGTAAAGTCGACGCCGTCGGCACGGTAAACCTTGGTGGCGACGGCCTCGAGGGCATCGGCAACATCGGCGCCATCCTCGTAGGCAAACTTGAGCTCGCTCGGCTGCTCAATCAGACGCATGACCTCATCGGCCAGGTCGAGCGCGCCCTCGCCGCCCTTGGCCCAGACCTCGGAAAGCTTAACGTTGACGCCGAGCTTCTGACACTCGGACTCGATGAGCGCAAGCTCAGCCTCGGTGTCCGTCGGGAAACGGTTGATGGCGACTACGCAGGGCAGACCATAAACGTTCTGGATGTTGTCGACGTGACGCAGCAGGTTGGGCATGCCAGCCTTGAGTGCCTCGAGGTTCTCCTCGTTGAGGTCGGCCTTGGCGACGCCACCGTTGTACTTCAGCGCACGAGCGGTCGCGACG
>CABUVH010000108.1 GCA_902494935.1 uncultured Collinsella sp. | reverse complement strand
GGGGTCGAGCCCGTGGAACACGGCGTAGTCCTGCAACCACACGCGTGCAAACCGGTCGATGCCGGGCTCAAAGGCGCGGTAGGCATCCCAAAAGGCCTTGATCTTGTTAAAACCATCGAGCGGATTATCTACGCCGATGCCGCAAATCAGCTCATAGAGATACAGAAAGGCAAAGGACGTAGACGTTTCCTCGACGGTCCCGCGGCGCACTTGGGCGCGCCAGGTAAAGTAGCCGCGCAGCTGTCGGTCGCTCATGGCGTTGTAGGTGGGAAAGTACGACTTAAAGGTGCCGTTGTAGGGACAGTCGTCCTCAAAGTCGGCCATCAGCAGGCCCTGGCGGTAAAAAAGCTCGGCTTCCGAAAGCCAGCGGCCCGCACCGCCCTTGGGGTCATCCTGCCAACGCGATATCTCGCGCATTTTACGGTACTGGTCGGGGAGGAAATTCTGCATCTGTCGGCCGGTTTTGAGAATCGGCTCGTCTGCGTAGATTTCGTTTGAGAAGCGGGTGGACTGATGGGTCCGGGCCTCGGCCATAATGCGCTCGATGAGCATCTTGATGTCCTGGTCGGCCACCGCTTCTCCTCTCCTAACGCAGCTACGGTGACCTCATATCATAGCACAGCATCAAACAGATGTTCGAGATACCGCTGCGTTGATAGATTTAGAACAGGAGGGCGTAGATGACGGCGATGACGACGGAGGGGAGCATATTGGCCGTGCGGAAGGTCTGAGGACGGATGAGGTTGACGCCGACGCAGAAGATGAGCATGGAGCCTACGAGCGAAAGGCTGTCGAGGGCTGCCGTGGTCATGATGGGGGAGAGCGCGCCGGCAAACAACGTGATCGTCCCCTGGAACACGGCGACGGGCAGGGCGGAGAAAATGCAGCCGCGGCCAAGCGACGCCGTCATGGTGCAGACGATGATGCAGTCCAATGCGCCTTTCAAGGCAAGCGTTGACCAGTCACCGAGCAGACCGTCCTGAATCGAGCCCACGATGGCCATGGCGCCGATGCACACCGTGAGCGATGTCGAGACAAAGGCGTTGGTGAACTCGTTGTCACCCTCGCTGCCGGTTTTTCGCTTGAGCCATTCGCCAAGGTTCTCGATGGCGGCTTCCAAGTTGACGGCCTCGCCGATGAGCGAACCGAGCGCAAATGAGACGATGAGCATGGTGGTGCCGGTGGTCGCTAGCGCCTTCCCATCGATAAGGAGCATCTTTTGCATGGTGCCGCCAAGGCCGATAAACAGGACGCACAGCCCCGATGCTTTCATGAGCGTGTCTTGGATGCGCGGTGTGATGAAGCGGCCGCCCGCTAATCCCAAAAGACCGCCCGCAACTAAAAGCACAACGTTGATGATTGTTCCCAAGCCCGGCATGAGCCCTCCTGTATTGATGCCAACGTGGCAATCGTAGCAGAACGAAATGCGAGGCACATCGCGACTCATCTAATACGTTATATAAGTGGTGTTAGGAATGATGTGCAGCATTTAAGCCTCAGGTGGTTGTCGGGACATAGGGATAGTATTCAAAGCGCAGTGTCATAAGCCGCTGCGGGGATTCAATAGCCGCGGCGATGATATTGGCATCGCGGGCACGATCAAACCCTTCGAGTTCGATCTGATACGAGACGTCTTGCATAATGTCCAGACGTCGCCAAGCTAGGAGTGTGTCACCATCGAATTCCAAGGTCTTGCCTCCGTCTGGAGCAACGGCGTATAGACGCAGCTTGGCGGTGGTTGCAGGGTCGACAACCGTGACCTTTTTAATTTCGTTTCGAGTATTCTTGGCGCCCAACAAGGTGAGCAGTGTTGGGGCCACGACCTCGCCCGATGGCAAAAAGACGACTTCGATGGATTCAGGAAATGCGATGATAGCCGACTTGCGGACGGGCTGATTGGCGGCGGCAACTTCGATGTTCGCAGCGTCGATGACCTCCGTGTGGTCGAGCGCGGCAAGCACGCAGCAGTTACCTTCATCGATCTCTTGAGGATCAGCAAGCCCCAGACTGTCCGCGAACTCGGGATCGTTTGGATCGGCAGCGGGCCCATTCGGTGCTTCGAAAGAAGCTGGGACGCTGTTTGTCGGCGACGGCGTGTCGCCCGCACCTGCTTCTTTGTCCGCGCTCTCTTCTTGTATGGTTGCGTTGATGGGTTCGTCGTTTGAGGGGAGCGTCTTGGCGTCAAGCGCGGAAGGAAGAATTCCGATGGCTCCGGATCCGTTCCACTCCATTTCGAGAAGCGCCGGGTCGGCAAGAATGCGTTGCCTGCTTTGCGCGTGGGCATCGATTTCAATAGGGCCTGCCTCTATCCCTCGTGTAAGGCTGAGTGATCCGGCTGGCTTCTCGAAATGAGCGTCTGTGTCTTTGGTGCTGACGGCGTAGAACAGCAGGGACGCTTCTCCCGCCGCGATGGCATCGGTACCGGCTTTGGTCAGCCGCAACGATGCCGTGAATGAGAGGGTGGGCTGCGCATCATCTGCATTCGCGGCGGCGCAGCCCAGACATATACCGCCTCCTTTCTCAAAAAACGTACCGTCGAAGGCGACCTTCGCTCCGTTCGCCGAGTCATCGACCGAAGCGATGTCGATGCGCAGCTCTAAATTGCATGGATCGCCATCTGCATCGAGCACAACCGAGCGCCACGTGCAGACGGCGCACCCCGCCTGGGAGCCGTTTGCCTTGTTCGAACGCTTGATATCCACGACTATCGAGCCGTCCGTATTACGACGAAGGCATCCCGAGGTTGAGATCGCGGCCTGTGCGATCGAAAAACGCTTGCACGCAATGGCGCTCGACGGATTTGGTGCGGAACTTAGGGCTGCTGGTAAGGAGTCTGCCATGACGGGAGTCGCCCAAGCGGCGACGGGCGTTCCGGTTGCGAGCGCGCCGCAGAGTGCGACGACGGGCAAAAGGTTCTTTGATGCCATGGGGTCTCCTTAGCTAATTTAGTGCGGCCTGTCCGTGTTTTGTTTCTGGCTGCGTTTGATGTGCAGACCGAGGCCGGCGGTCCCCGCGCCTGCTGCTGTGGCGCCTGCTGCCAAGAGCCATCGTCTGTCGCCTGTCTGCGCCAACGGTTCCTCGCGGTCGCCGCGGTCGAGCTCCGAGAGGTCGACCGTCACTTGCGTGGCGGCCTGCGCCTGTTCTTGCTGGGCAAAGGCCATGGCTGGCCCAAACGCTAGGATGCTGACGGCGGCGGCCAGGGCGACAGCCTTATGCCGTGTGCGCACCGGGCTCGACCGTCCAGGTGATCGTTGCAACCTGATCGCCTTCGCCGGTTACGCGGAAGATGTCGCGCGTGACGCGGGCGACGTTTCCGCTTGTCTTGAGCTTAATTTTGTCCTTGCCGCCGGCAATGCCCTGGTAGCCCATGTCGAAGGCTGCATTCTTGGAAAGATCGAGGCCCGTCCCCTGCATTGCGGCGCTGGCGTTCTGGAGCGCGCCGTCGGGGCCAACCTTAAAGTCGATGGAGTTCTGTGCGGTTCCGGCTTTGGCGTCGGCAGCAATGGTCCAGGTGTTCATGGCGTCGATCTTCATGTTGGTGACATGGATGCCGTAGGCCGAATGATTGTCGATGGTGGTCGCGTCTTCTGAGGGGCCCTGAAGCGTGCCGTCGGCCTTGGCGACGAAGGGAATAACCGTCGGAACTTTGAACTCAACGTTGTCGATCTCGGTCCTGACCATTACTTTCGTGGTTCCAACGCGCCCGGCTGCCATAGCTGGCGTCGGGGCGGCGCCCATTGCGAGCGCGAGCGCGAGCCCTGCGCCCACGACGAGCGCTCTGGCTCCGTTCATGTTCCTGGTGATGTCCATGGTCGTTCCTTTCTATTCGCCGCGGGCCGTCCCCGCGATGATTGGACGAATGCTGGTGAATTGCGTGCGGTGCCGCGTCGGCCGGAAAAGCTAGTTCTCGGCTTGCTCAACCCGCACCTTGACACGTGTCGGATTGCCGTGGCTGTCGAGGGTCTTGGCATCGAGTGCCTGGATCTCGATGTACGCCTCGCCTTCTTTGATGTCGCCGGCGGGGCACGTTTCGATTGTCTTGCCGGTCTCGACCACACCGGATTCGTACATGGTCTCGTCGTTTTGGATGACGCGGAATCGCTGGGGAAATTTATTGTCTTGGACGTTTTGCACGTTGACGCGCAGCTTGCCGTCCTCCTGCAACTGAGCGACCGGCGCGACCGAAATCGTCATCATGTTGTCGCGGACGATGGCGTCGAGCTCATCTTGGATTTCCTGACGCGTTTTGCCCTCGGCCGTCGTAACCGAAGCGCCCGCCTCGGGTACGGGCTGCGACTGCCAAGCGTATAGTCCTACGGCGACAAGGGCACAGACGATGGCCAAACAGGCAAGGATGAGCTTCTTGTGACGACCCAGGCCTGCAAAGTGGGGTGGCTTCTTCGCGCTCATGCGGCATCCTTGGCGGTATAGATGCGCGCAAAGGTGGACGGGTTCGCTCCAAAGAGCATGTGAAGCATCAGGCGGCGTGAGTAGACAAGCTCGTCGAAGTCGGGAGGGAGCTCGATGTCGTGGATATGCGCGATGCGGTGGGCGAGCGCCGAGAACGACTCGGGGTCGCAGATCACATCGGTGGTAACGTGGTAGACCGTCGTATCGGGGAATGCCTCTTCGTCGAAAGGCAGGAGATGGGGATCGTCGTCGACTTCGATGACGATGCCGTACTGGGGCCAGTAATATGCCATGGGAACCTCCCTGCTTCTGGGGCCAAAACTTCTGTCGGTTTTGGCTGTCGATGCCGACGGTATCAGCCACTACTTGACCAATTGCTGACCAAATGCTTGACGGATTGGTGTCTCCGCAGGTAAAAGGCGGCAAAAAATACTCCAACTTTTTTCAAGCGACAATCGCGCGGTCGGCGACGGCGGGGCCATATGTGTCAAAAGCATCGTCTGCCGAGGAAATCAAGCCGCTCGCCGAATTGCACGAACGTAAAAATCGCCAATTATGGAGACGGTCTCGAACACGTCGACGAAACGATGCGGTAACATCTCCCTGCAAACACTGTAGTTAGCTAAAGGGGGAGTTCGCGTGTCTGCAACCATCAAACCCTTCACCGACGAGTTCGAAGAGTATGGTCGCGATGAGTCTCGCGCATCGGGCGAGGCCTCGAGCATCTCGTTTCCGACAACGGAAGACGAGGTCCGTGCCATTTTGGAAAAGCTCCATGCCGAGCGTGTCCCGGTAACGGTTCAGGGCGCCCGAACCGGCCTTGCCGCCGGTGCCGTGCCCCACGGCGGGCATATCCTCAATACTTCCCGTATGAATCGCTACTTGGGCCTTCGCCGCGATGAACAAGGCCAATTTCTGCTGCGCGTGGAGCCGGGCGTTGTGCTCTCGGAGCTGCGCAAGCAGCTGAGCAAGAAGGTGCTGCCGACTGCTGGTTGGGACCAGGCATCGCTTGAGGCCTACGAGGAGTTCCAAGAGGCCCCCGAGCAGTTCTTTCCCACCGATCCCACCGAGGCATCTGCCTGTCTGGGCGGCATGGCGGCATGTAACGCCTCTGGTGCCCGCAGCTACGCCTACGGTCCCATGCGCCCACATATCACGGGACTCCACGTCGCGCTGGCTGATGGCGATTTGCTTGAGCTTCAGCGCGGCGAGGCTTTTGCCCAGGGCCGCCACCTGTCGCTCGTGACGGCAGTGGGCCGTACGCTCGAGCTCGATCTTCCCGGCTATACCATGCCCAAGACAAAAAATGCCTCAGGCTATTTCGTTGCGGACGAAATGGACGCCATCGACCTCTTTATCGGTGCTTGCGGCACGCTCGGCGTTATCACCGAGCTCGAGATTGCCCTGCAGGCGGCGCCTGCGGTCGTTTGGGGTGTGAGCTGCTTTTTCAATAGCGAAGACAAGGCCGTGTCCTTTACCGATTCCATGCGTCCCGTCCTGTCCCATGCGGCTGCCATCGAGTACTTCGACGCTGGCGCCCTGGATATTCTACGTCGCCAGCGCGAGCAGTCGACGGCGTTTGCCTCGCTGCCGGCGCTCGACAAAGAGGCCAAGGTCTGTGTCTACGTGGAGCTCGACTGCGATGACGAGGCCCAGGCGACCGAGGAACTGTACCACCTGGGATGGGTGCTCGAGTTTGCGGGTGGCCGCGACGATGCGACATGGGTCGCGCGCACCGAGGTTGATCGCGAGTGCCAGCGGTTCTTCCGCCATGCGGTCCCCGAGAGCGTCAACATGCTTATCGACGAGCGTCGCCGCACGGATCCCACCATCACCAAACTGGGTTCGGACATGTCGGTGCCCAATGCACGCCTTGCCGATGTCGTGGCCCTCTATCGCCGCACACTGGCCGAAAGCGGGCTTGAATCTGCTGCCTGGGGGCACATCGGTAACAACCATCTGCATGTGAACATCCTGCCGCGCGATGCGCAGGACTACCGTCGCGGTGGCGAGCTGTTTGCCCAGTGGGCTGCGGAGGTAACGGCTATGGGCGGTGCCGTTTCTGCCGAGCACGGCGTCGGCAAGATCAAGGCGGGCTTCTTAGAGACGATGTACGGTCACGAGGCCATGGTCGAGTCGGCGCGGCTCAAGCTCCAGCTCGATCCCGACGGGCAGCTGGGTCGCGGCAACCTGTTTTCGGAGAAGCTCTTGGATGAGCTCGTCCAGAAAGGGGGCGCGTGAAGATGAGCGATTTCCATATGGTGGTGTGCGTCAAGGCCGTGCCGGGCAGCACCGAGGTCAAGATGGACCCCAAGACCAATACCATCGTGCGCGATGGCAAGCAGGCGGTCATTAATCCCTTTGATGCGAGCGCTTTGGAATGCGCGCTGGC
>CABUVH010000107.1 GCA_902494935.1 uncultured Collinsella sp. | reverse complement strand
GGTGCCCATGCCGCCGTCGAACAGCAGGTGCCCCGTGCCCTCGATGGCGGCGCGCAGGCGATCGTCCTTAATGCGCAGATCGCCGATCGTGCGCGTTTTGTACGCGGCACCGTTGCGGCGTGCGGCATCAACGGGCGCCGCCAGCGCAGCACCGTCAGAATCATGAGTGATAAGTATGTTTGAGCTATTCGCCATGTGCGTCCATTTCGTCTAGAGCCCACTGAGGAATATCTATTTGAAGAGATTTGTCGGGCTCGATATCTTCGATTCGCTTGTTGTAGTGGGCAAGAAGCCGTGCGACATTTAATCGAATTAGGTCTCGCTTGTAGAACGATAATTCTTCAATATTGATGCCGATAAACGATTCGAGCGCGATAACCTGTACGCGATTGCCGAGTCCTTCACTTTCGAACAGTCCGTAAGCGAAGGAAACTTTATCGTGGGGGACAACGACGATGGGCCGAATGCCATTTCGAATGTTATCTCGGCATCGATCGGTCAATTTGGCCATTGGCGATACGGTCACATGAAATGCAGCATCATTGATTTGGAAATCGCCAGAACGGTCTGTCTGCTGGTCGGCGGCGTTTGAGTTGTCCTTTCCGATTTCTATGGTTGGAAATAACATCTCTAGTTTTGCACCTACCAGGTGCTGTGCGACGGTACCCGTTGGCTTATCGGACCGTAGGCTTGCTTCGGCTAGGATATCATCGACAATGACGGAAATTGGTTTTTGAAGATCGATTTCGGCTTTGATTCTCTGCCGGTTAAAGAAATCGACCTGGATTCGCTCGACGAAGAAATTGGCGATTGCATTCGCAGCTTCAAGACGAGTGTCTTCGCAAGTGTCACTGGGTAGGGCAGAGTTGATAATTGCGGCAAGCTCAAGCGCCATTGGGAGTGTGCCGCGTGAGGTTCTGCCGCCCTCTGATGCGAAGGCACGCGTTTCCCCATGTCTGGCTAAAACTGTTTTGATGCATGCTCCACTTAGGCCTCGTACTTGGCTCCCCTTGTCCGATTGCACATAATCGTCGGTGAGCGGAAAACGGTTCTGCAACAGCTCGCTTATGCCTATGCCAACCGCCATGACGTTACGGTTGACATTGCCTCGCTTGCTGCGCTTGGATTCGTACCAGAGCTCAATGGCATCCAAGATGCCTTTATCGGGCTCGCTCAAGGAGCAATTGGTCATTTCCATTATTGTCCACTCCGTTCCTTGAAGACATAAGCGCGGGTTTGACTGCATTTTTTATAAGCCAAGTGACAACTGGTACGGCAACTGCATCGCCGAATGCGTAGCGAATCTGAGCATCAGAGAAGCCGCTAAACTGACATGAGTCAGCACCTTGGAGACGGGCATATTCAGTTCCAGTCATCCAGCGAACTTCTATCTTTCCGTTTTCGCATATAACGACTGCCTGTCTTGATGAGCCGCCGCGAGCCGTTCTTAGACATCCGGCAATTTCTTCTTCACGGATTTCCCAGCGCACAACGCCCGATCGCGTGCGACGGTAAGCAGTGCGAACAATTTTTTCTTTGGCATTTAAGAAGCGCTGAAGGCGCTCTGCTTGATGCGGTGCAAGTGAGTCGATAAATGCTTGTATTTGGTTTTTGTTCCACCAACGCTTGTCGTCCTCGGGAATATTTTCAACAACCATTGCAAGGCCCGTCATACGAAGTGGGCTCGGCTCGTTTAGGTGAGAGACGTGCGTAATGAGTGAAGGGTCGGAGTGAATCCAGGAGACCTTTTCAGGTCGAAGCGAGGAATCGAGTCGGCTGTTGGGAAGAGGGTTTTTTAATCCGACGACAAACATGCGGGGGCGTGACTGGGGAAGCCAATGCCGTGCATCGATAAAATAAGCGTCGCATGAATAGCCTAAACGATTAAATTCCTGGCAAACGAGTCTAAAGTCATCACTGTTATTAGACGTGGCAAGGCCGATGACATTTTCGAGAACAAGTGCCCGCGGGGCACGATCGCTCATTCCTTCGATGGCCTTAATAAAGCCAAAGAACGCACTGGACTCTTTGCCAGAGACAAGTCCCTCCCTGTTTCCCGCGAGAGATAAGTTTGTGCAAGGGCTTGACGCCCATGCGATGTCGGCTTGGGGTATTAGGTCGGGGTCGAGTGTGTGGACATCCTGCTCGACTAGATGCTCATCGCCCCAACACTGGCTGTACATGGCGCATTTAGTATGGTCTATGTCATTTGCCCAGATTGTTTTGATTCCGGCTTTTGCCATGCCGGCACGAGCCAAGCCAATGCCTGAAAAAAACTCAAGCGCGGTTAGTTGTGGCGAGAACTGCAGAATGTTGTGCATGTACTGGCTTTCAGATAGTTGTTATTTGGCATCTTATGGTACTTGTTTGTGAGGACATCCGCTTACATACGGATGAGATTCCCTCGATACCGTGCCATCAATTGACATTTTATTCAGAATGCGAATAGCAGGTGGTGTGGGCGGCGCGGAAGCGGCAGTGCTCACGCATGCGGCAGATATTGCAGGTGGGGCGACTCTGGGCGTCGTGGACTTCGCCGTCAAACAGACCGATCACCGCGGTCACGCTCTTGGTGGGCATGAGCAGGCTGGTGGGGGTGACGGTAAGTCCAATGAGACGCGTGGCGTTGAGTGCATCCACGATCGAGCGCTGGGCAGAGAGCGGGCAGTCGCCATAGCCGGGACTGAAGCGCCAGTTGCCGGCGAGTCCGTGTGCGGCGGCCGCAGCCTTGACCTGCTGGTCCATTTGCTCAACGGCGGCTTCCACGTAAGCGGAGCACGCGGCGTCGAGCACGGCGCCCTCCAGGGGATGTTGGGCTCCCGTGATGCGCAGGCGACGCTCGGCGTCCATGCCGAGGGTGCATGCCATGAGCGCGGCAAAGCGGGCGTCTTTGAGATGACGATAGATATCGCGACCGCGCAGTTCAACGTTGGTGCCGACCAGGCGAATGCAAGGTTCTCCCTGCTCGTCCACACCCGTGGCATCGACGGCAAACACGCGGCGCACGCCACGGGGCTCAATGTCCAATTCCAGACGTTCAACGACAAGCTCAATACGCTGCGACAACTCGGGCTCAATCTGCTGGCCGCCGTAACCCAGATACCGCAGCATCTCGGCACGGTCGACACGGGGATGGTGCGCAGCATCGACACGGTAAAGCGCCGGCGACGCAAGGTCGGCCGGCACTTCGACAAAAGCTGTATCGATGTGCGGTTTTTCCATTACCCTAGGCGCTCCATAATGGTTGCGGCGATCGCAGGACGGTTCATAGTGTACAGGTGCAAGCCGTCGGCGCCGTGCTCCTTGAGGTCGCAAAGCTGGCGGGCTGCATAATCTACACCGGCTGCCTGCAGGCTCTCGGGGTCGTTCTCGTACTTGGCGAGAATCTTGATGACGGGGGAGGGCAGCGACGCGCCGCACATAAAGACCATGCGGCTGATCTGTGACTTGCCCATAAACGGCATGATGCCCGCGGTAATGGGCACGGTGATGCCGGCCTTGTCGACAAGCTCGCGAAAACGGTAGAAGCACTCGTTATCAAAGAAGAGCTGCGTCACAAAGAAGCTCGCGCCGGCGTCCTGTTTTTGCTTGAGGTGTTCGACCGAGAGGTTGAGGTCCTCACAGGCAATGTGGCCCTCGGGGTAGGCTGCGGCGCCCACGCAAAAGCCGGCGTCGACGAGCTCGGGGATAAGGTCGCGGGCGTAGGCGTAGTCCGAGGCGGGCTTGTCGTCCTCGGTCGCGCCAGCGGGAAGATCGCCACGCAGGGCCAGGATGTTTTCCACGCCGGCGGTGCGATACTCGTCGATCTTGGCGGCGATATCGGCGTGCGAGCGGCCCACGCAGGTAAGGTGTGCCACCGAGGGCGTGTCGAATTCGCTCGTAATCATATGCGCGATGGGGGCGGTGGCGGCACCGTTGCCCGAGCCGCCGGCCGAGCAGGTGACCGAGACAAAGCTCGGCGAAAGCTTGCACAGATTGCCTGCCACTTCGCGAGCCGTGTCGAGGGTCAGCTCGCCCTTGGGCGGGAACATCTCAAACGAAACGGGTGCGGTGCCCTGGGATGCTGCCTGCTTAAAAACCTCGTCGACGCGCATATCGTGCTCCTCTAGATACGTAATAGTGTGATGTGTTGTAAGGATTCTACAGCACCACTGTGTCACGGTGGAGTTTCACTCGCTATTTGAGGATACCAATCAAAGATGCCTTGCTATCGGCTTTCTCTATAACAGAGCGGCTAATCTAGGCACGGACTATAAAGACTGGTATCTGATGCAAAATACCAGTTAATAGAGCTCCATCCCAAATTGACTACCCTTAAACCATGGAGAGAGGTCTGCAATTTATGCAGTTGATTGGCTGTTGAGGGTGGCAACGCCGCCTTGATAGGGTAACCTCATTGATTGGTTTCGCGACAGCAACATAACGGTAATGTCGCGGAAACACGGCGAGTCTAAGCTATGACTCGTTCGTTAGTAATCAACACCGCTTCTCACGCGGTGCCGATACGAAGGGAGTTCCGTATGGCCGAACTTACTGACCGCTTCGGGACCATGGTGTTCTCTGAGGAAGTCATGAAGGACTACCTCCCCAAGGACATTTGGAAGCGCCTTGCTGCAACCCTCGAGGGCGGTGAGCCGCTCGACCTGGATGTGGCCAACGCCGTTGCCCATGCCATGAAGGTCTGGGCCATCTCCAAGGGCGCGACGCACTACGCGCACTGGTTCCAGCCGCTTTCGGGCATTACTTCCGAGAAGCACGACAGCTTCCTGGAGCCCAACCACGACGGCACCGCCATTACAAAGTTTACGGGCAAGAACCTCATCCAGGGCGAGCCCGATGCCTCGAGCTTCCCCAACGGCGGCCTGCGTGCTACCTTCGAGGCCCGTGGCTACACCGCTTGGGACCCCACTAGCCCCGCCTTTATCAAGGACGATGTCCTGTGCATCCCCACGGCTTTCTGCTCCTACACGGGCGAGGCCCTGGACAAGAAGACCCCGCTGCTGCGTTCCATGACCGCGCTCTCGCGTGAGTCTAAGCGCGTTTTGGCGCTGTTCGGTAAGACCCCCAAGAAGGTCGTTCCTTCCGTGGGCGACGAGCAGGAGTACTTCCTGATCAAGAAGGACGCTTACCGCAAGCGCAAGGACCTGGTCATCACCGGCCGCACCCTCTTTGGTGCCGCTCCCTGCAAGGGCCAGGAGCTCGAGGAGCACTACTTTGGCGCTATCCGCCCCACCGTCTCGGCCTACATGAAGGACCTGGACGATGAGCTGTGGGCGCTCGGCATTCCCGCCAAGACCAAGCACAACGAGGTTGCTCCCTGCCAGCATGAGCTCGCACCGGTCTATGGCGAGGTCAACGAGGCCATCGACCAGAATCTGGTCATGATGGAGAAGATGAAGCTCATCGCCTCCCGCCACGACTTGGTCTGCCTGCTGCACGAGAAGCCCTTCGAGGGCATCAACGGTTCGGGCAAGCACAACAACTGGTCGCTTGGCACCGAGTCCGAGAATCTGCTCGATCCGGGCGACACCCCGCTCGACAACCTGCAGTTCATCGTCTTCCTCACCGCGGTGATCGAGGCCGTCGATAACTATCAGGAGCTCCTGCGTGCCTCCGTTGCCTCGGCCGGCAACGACCATCGTCTGGGCGCCAACGAGGCTCCTCCGGCGATTATGTCCATCTTCCTGGGCGACCAGCTTACCGAGGTCGTCGAGAAGATCATCGATGGCAAGGCTTCCGTCCATGCCACGCGCGGCGTGCTCGACTTGGGCGCCGATACTCTGCCCAAGCTGATGCAGGACAACACCGACCGCAACCGCACCTCCCCGTTCGCCTTCACCGGCAACAAGTTCGAGTTCCGTGCCTGCGGCTCCGAGCAGAACGTCTCCGACTCCAACCTGGTGCTCGATGCCGCCGTGGCCAAGTCGCTCAAGTCCTTCGCCGACGCGCTTGAGGGTACGCCCGAGGATGAGTTCCAGGATGCCGCGCTCGAGTACTGCAAGAAGGTGTTGACCGATCACCAGCGCATCCTGTTCTCCGGCGACGGTTACTCCGACGAGTGGCCCATTGAGGCCGAGAAGCGCGGCCTTGCTAACAACAAGACCACGGCCGACGCCCTGCCCGCCTTTGTTTCCGATAAGGCCATTGCGCTCTTTGAGGAGACGGGTGTCCTGACCAAGGCCGAGGCTCAGTGCCGCTACGACTGCAAACTCGAGAAGTACAACAAGCTCATGAACATCGAGGCCACCACGATGGTTCGCGAGGCGCGTCGTACCTATCGCCCGGTCATTACCGCCTATGCCACCAAAGTCGCTAAGGGCCTTGAGACTATTCGTGCCGCCGGTGCTGAGGCCGCCATGCAGTGCGAGCAGAACACGCTCAACAAGCTCTGCAACGGTATCACTGCCATTAACGACTCCATCAAGGCGCTCGACGTCGTGCATCAGAAGGCCGAGGCTCTCGATGGCCAGGAGCAGGCCAACGTGTACGCGCACGAGGTCGTTCCCGCTATGGATGCGCTGCGTGCCGCCGTGGACGCAATGGAGGAGATCGTGGCCGCCGACTACTGGCCGGTCCCGACCTACGACGACATCCTGTTCTACGTGTAGAGCGTAACTGACATATCGTTACGGTATTGAGCCGGGGTCCGCATCATGCGGGCCCCGGTTTTTGTTTGAGAAGGACGCTTTGAAGCCCGTTTTGCCGCCGATTTGCCTAGGTATAAAGGGCTATGGGCAAAAAACGTCAAATATGAGTACTGTCACAAGTCCTGTAACATTATTTATTTGCAAAATATGTATTGTTACGCAACATATGTGGTAGCGCGCAGAGATGTGGTGTAAGAGGCGG
>CABUVH010000106.1 GCA_902494935.1 uncultured Collinsella sp. | reverse complement strand
TACAAGAAGCCCGAGACGCCCGTGCCGACGCCCGACCCCGGCACGCCCAAGACCGTGACGAACATCGTCAAGACGGTCAAGGGTTTCCTGCCCACCACAGGCGACCAGCAGGCTGCCGCTCTGCTTATGGCATTTGTCATCGCCATGGCCGGCGTCGGAGCCCTAGTCTGGGGTATCCGTAAGCGCTAGGCACGTCGACAGCGCCCGGGGCCAAAAGGCCCCGGGCGGCCGGCAGGGCTAAATTCCGACCTACTCCTACCCCCAGCCGCCACGGAGGCATCTCCCTCCTCCGTGGCGGCGCTTTTGTGCGTAGGCGAGAAGGGCCTGCCACGAAGCTGGCCCATCTACTACGTTTAGCCCCTTACCCCAACCATGCCAAAAAGCGCGAAAACAAAACCGCAGGTAGAATGCCTGCGGTTTTGTTCAAAACGAAGGTATGGTCAGGGGTATCGAGTCAAACGTAGTAGATGGGCCGATTTCGTGGCGCGCGGTTCCGGCTGATCCCTTGGGGACGGAGGAAGACGGATCATTTTGGTCCCGCGAGGCTTGCAGGGGCACTCGTGCAGGGCCGCCCGAACAAAACTATGTCGGTTTACTACGATGAATTCGACATTCCCGACCATGACTGCATTTTTCTAAATATTGCAAGCGTTCTACCTGCGGTTTTGCAAGCGCGCAATTTACCGTGGTCGAAGGCGGGCGATTCATCGTAGTAAACCGGTATAGTTTTGAAATGGCATTAAATCGGTAGCAGCCATTTTGCTATGCCGGGGCGGTCGGCCGTTGGGTAATTACCCTCGCAGATAGGCGATGGCGATTTGGGTGCGGTTGCGCAGGCCCATTTTGGCAAGGATCGAGCTGATGTGGTTGCGTACCGTGCCTTCGCCCATATAGGCGGTGGCAGCAATCTCCTTGTTGTCGAGGCCGCGGGCGATGAGCTCTGCGACTTCGAACTCGCGGTCGGTCAGGCTGGCAAAGGCGGCGGGCCGGCGAGGCGTGTCGGCCTCGGACCCCGCCCCATCAAAGTCGATATCCTCGATCGCCTTGCCCTCGAGTACGCGTTTGCCGTCCATGACCTGCGCCAACGCTGGCGGAATGGCGGCGACATCGGTTTTGATCAGGTAGCCGCGGGCGCCCAGTTTGAGCGCCGACACAATGTACTCGTCATCGGAGAATGTCGTTAGAAACACCACCCGCGCCGCAGGGTCGCGCTCAAGGATCTCGCGCGCTGCCGAAAGTCCGTCGCGTCCCGGCATCTGAATGTCGAGCAGTGCGATATCGGGTGCGTGTTCGGCATAGAGCGCCACCGCATCGTCGCCATTGGCGCCGGTGCCCACCACCTCGATCTGCGGCTGGGCGCCCAGGATAATCTTGAGCGAATCGACCACCAGGCGGTCGTCGTCGACAACGATGAGCCTCATCGGTCCTCATCTCCTTGTTGTTTGGGAACGGTGGCAAACACGCGCCAGCCGCCGGCGCCGACACGCGGGCCGGCGGTGAAGGTGCCGCCAAGCGCCTCGATGCGCTCGCGCATGGAGGCGAGCCCCATGCCCTCCGCGGCACCGCGGCTGTTTGCTTGGACCCCGCCCGCGCCATCGTCGGTAACGATGAGCTGGTAAAATGACGGATGCTCCATGCATCGTACAGTGACGGTCTGGGCGCAAGCGTGGCGCAAGCTGTTGGAGAGCGCCTCGCGCAGGACCGCCGCAAAGCAGTTGGCGACGTTTGCGGGTGCATGCTCGGTCATAACTTCAAGCTCAATCTGCGGACTGCCGTCCGAGCACGCGCCTTCGACAATGCGTTCGAGCTGCACGGAAAGGTCGACAGCGTTGTCGTTGAGCGCGTGGACGCTGGTGCGCACAAGCTGGAGCGCCTCGTCAACCGTGCATTTAACGTCGGCGAAATCGGCGGCGACGCCAGGCTCGTCGGCGTGGACCACGCGTAGGGCTTCGGCCTGCAGTGAAGCGCGCGTGAGCTGGTGCCCGACGTTATCGTGGATCTCGCGCGCGATACGGGCGCGTTCGGCGAGCGTCGCGAGCTCGACTTCGTAGTCCTGGCGGTCGGCGAGGTCGCGGTTGCGTGCTTCGAGTGCCAGGGCGCGTTCTTGCAGCTTGTCGCGGGTGCGACGCATGCGTTCCTGTTCGCGCTCCAGCTGCGCGGTGCGCAGCGACAGTAACGTGGCGGCGACCGAAAGGATGGCGGTTAGCAGCAGCGTTCGGGTGGTGAGCGCGCCGCCGCGAAGGTCCGCGACAAGCGCGCAGACAAACACGGCGCCAATCGCCAGCGCGGGCCAGATGCGTTCACGGCGCACGCGTCGCACGATGTCATAGAAGGCAAGGGGTGCGAACGGCATAAATGACGGCACGAAGACGGCCGCGATGATGTAAGCGTAGCTCGCGGCCTCGCTCGCGCGATGGGCGCGGTTTCCCTGTGCGACCTCGGCCAGTGAGGTGGCAATAACGCCAAGGCAAAACGCCGCAACCAGACGAGCGTCCACAGCAAGGCCCGTGGCGGCTACGATACAGCACGCCAGCACGATCGATTTGTCGAATAGCCTGTTCATACGGGTATTGTACGCGATGCCGCGCACGGGGGAGGCGCCACCCGGAGCAACCGTGACATTCCTCCCGCGCGGCAAATCGGGGGCGTCGGCAGGTCGCACGACCAAGCCCCGCACTCGTGACAAAGCTCACTGGTGCGCGCCGGCGGCTCCTGCGATGATGCAATCGTACCGGGCCGCAACCAACAGAAGGGCCGCCTCATGACAGATATCGTCCACGTCGAAAACCTCGTCAAGCGCTACGACGATCTTATCGCGCTCGACCACTTTAACCTGAGCATCGCCCCCGGCGAGATCTTTGGCCTGCTGGGCCCCAACGGCTCGGGTAAGACCACGTCCATCAACTGCATCCTGCAGCTGCTTGCCTACGACAAAGGCACCATCGAGCTGTTTGGCGAGCCCATGACGCCCGCCCGCTACGACCTCAAGCGCCGCATCGGCGTGGTGCCGCAGCAGGTGGCGGTGTTCGACGAGCTCACCGTGCGCGAAAACATCGACTATTTCTGCAGCCTTTACGTTAGCGACCGCAAGCGCCGCCGCGCGCTGGTGGACGAGGCGATCGACTTTGTCGGCCTGGGCGACTTTACCAAGTTCCGCCCCGGCAAGCTCTCGGGCGGCCTGGCGCGTCGCCTCAACATCGCCTGCGGCATCGCGCACAAGCCCGAGCTGATCTTTTTTGACGAGCCCACGGTGGCGGTCGACCCGCAGAGCCGAAACGCCATCCTGGAGGGCATTTGCCGCCTGCGCGACGAAGGTGCCACGGTGGTGTATACCAGCCATTACATGGAGGAAGTCGAGCAAATCTGCAGCCGCATCATGATCATGGACGGCGGGCGCGTGCTGGCGCAGGGCACCAACGACGAGCTCAAGCGCATGATCCAGATGGGCGAGCGCGTGACCGTCGAGGTCGGCGCCGTCGAGACCGCCACGGTCGAGCGCCTGCGCGCCCTCGAGCACGTGCTCAGCGTCGAGCTGTCCGGCGGCGAGCTCGTCTGCACCTGCGAGGCGAGCCCGCACAACCTGGTGGACATCCTCGACACGCTGCGCGCTGCCGACGTGGCACTCGGCCGCGTGTGGAGCGAACCGCCGACCCTCAACGACGTGTTCCTCGAGATCACCGGCCGCGAGCTGCGCGACTAGGGGGCAGTCATGTTCAACACCATCATCACCACGGTCAAGACGCTGCTGCGCCGGCCGAGCACGTGGGTCTGGGGCGCTCTCTTTCCCATCGCACTTTCCACGATGTTCATGTTTATGTTTGCGAACCTCAGCTCCGACGGCAAGATCGACCCGGTGCCGGTTGCCGTCGTGGCGGACGAGGCTTGGGACGCTTCGACCTTTAAGGGCGTGGCGACGTCGCTTGCCAAGGAAGACAACGATCAGCTGCTCGAGATCCACGAGCTCGACGACGCAGCCGATGCGAACCGTGCGCTCAAGGCCGGCGAGGTTGCGGGCATCTATACGGTCGACGACGCAGGCGTACCCAAGCTCACACTGCTATCGAGCTACGACAGCTCGCGCGCATCATCGGTGCTCACCGATCGCAGCATCCTGGAGACGGTGGCAAGCTCGTATACACAAAATGCCGAGCTCATGTCCCAGATTGCCCAGGACAACCCGGCGGCACTTGCCGACCCCGAGGCGGTTGCGCGCGCCCTGTCGCTCGAGGGCGGCACCCGTCGCGTGAGCCTTACGCGCACCACGCCCGACGGCACGGTCATCTACTATTACGCGCTTTTTGGCCTGGTCGCGATGATGTCTGCCGAGTTTGCCGCCTTGAGCGTCGTCGATTTGCAGCCCAATCTGTCGGGCCTTGGCGCGCGTCGCTGCGTGGGCGGTCTTTCCAAGACGGCGTCGCTGGCCGGCATCTTTGTCGGCTCGTGGCTGGTTTCCTTCGCCTCGATGGCGATCGCAATCGGCTACGTGCGCCTGGTCGTGGGCGTCGACTTTGGCGGGCGCGAGGGGCTGTGTCTGGTGGGCGGCGCCGCTTCCGCGCTTGCCGCCACGGGCCTGGGGCTCTTTGTGGGTACGCTTCCCGTTAAGGGCGGCAAGGCGTCCAAGTCCGGCATCCTTACGGGCTTTGCTACCACGTGCGCCCTGTTCGCCGGCCTCTACGGCGAGCCGGCGATGGCGCTTGCCGACGACGTCGCCCGCGCCTGCCCGGCCGAGTGCTGGCTCAACCCTGTCAAGCTCATCTGCGACATGTTCAACCGCCTGTATTTCTTTGAGGACCTGGGCCCCTTTGCCGTTCGCGCCGGCGCACTGGTCCTTATGGCGCTGCTGTTCGTTGCCGCCGCCACGCTGATCTTTGGAAGGAGCCGCTATGAGCACCTTTAAGACCGCGCTTCGCATGGCGCTCGCGCACCCGTTCTACCTGCTTATCTACACGGTGTTCATTTCGCTGATGGGCGTATTCATCGCGGCATCGGTGAGCTGGAACTCGTCGCAGCTCACCGAGTACAAGCCCTACGATGCCAACGTGATTGTGGTCGACCGCGACGACAGCGACCTTTCGCGTGCGCTTACCAAGCATCTGGGTTCGCGCTTTGAGCTGGTCACGGGCGTCGGCGACGACACCTACGACCTTGCGGACGCGCTCTCCAAGAGCAACAGCGCCAAAGGTAGCGCCGACTGCGTGTTCTTTATCCCGGAGGGGTTTGAGGGCGATCTTGTTGCAGCCGCCCGCGCGGGGGAGTCCCTGCCCAAGCTCGATGTGACCTACGGTGCTGGCACCATGGCGGCGGCGCTTTCGTCTGCCGAGGCCTCGCGCTGGATCTCGCTCGCGGGCGCTGCGGCGGCGCTTGAGCCCGCTGCTTCTAACGGCGACGTTGCCAAGGCCGCTGAACATGCGGCCGCGAAGCGCGCCAAGGTCGAGATCGAGCAGGTCAAGGTCGACTCGACTGCCGCCGCCACGCTCGAGTCGTACTTTAACTTTGGCGCGTACGCGATCATCTCGTCGGTCATCGTGTCGGTGGGACTGGTGTTCTCGGGCATGAACGAGCCCGAGCGTGTGCGCCGCATGGAGGCCGGCCCGGTCTCCGAGCGCCAGCGCTCGCTTGCCGTGTTTGCGGCCGCCGCCGTGCTCACCGTCTGCATCTGGTTCGTGTCGAGCATGATGGGCGTCGTGGGCTTTGCCGGCGCGGTTGCCGAGGTCGGCGTGGGTCGTGTGTGCCTGGCGCTGGCGGCGACGTTTGCCCTGGCGTGCACGCCTCTGGCCGTTGGCTTTGCGCTGTCGAGCCTGGGTGCGCGCGAGGAGCTGCTTAACGGTGTGGGCAACCTGCTTGGCATGCTCATGACGTTTTTGGGCGGCGCTTGGATGCCGCTGTCGCTGATGGGCTCGGCCGTGCAGACGGTGGCGCACTTTGTGCCGACGTATTGGGTGAACGACGCGATTGGCAAGGCGCTCGCTTCGGATCTGACGTCCACCGTGTTGGGTGACATCGCTTGCGACCTGGGCGTCACCGTGCTCTTCGCCGCCGCCATTGCCGCCGTAGGCCTGGCCCTCTCACGCGCCAAATCCCGCGCCTAGTCTGAAATAAATCCTAGGCCTCGCCCCAAAATAGTTCGCCAAGGTTTACTATTACGTTCATAAAGTAGTACGAGGCTAACAACGGGGGATACCATGGCAACGCAGGAAGCCTATGTCCAGGTCAAGGATCTCAAAAAGCACTACGGCGACGGTGATGCGCGCCTGACGGTACTCGATGGCATCGACGCGTCCATCAACCGCGGCGAGATCTGCGTCATGCTGGGGCCCTCGGGCTCGGGCAAGTCGACCTTTCTCAACCTGATCGGCGGCCTGGAGGATGCCGACGGCGGCTCCATCATGGTGGACGGCTGCGACCTCACGGTGCTCAAGCCTGCCGACCTGGGCGAGTATCGCCGCCGTGAGCTGGGCTTTGTCTTCCAGTTCTACAACCTGGTGCCCGACCTCACCATCAAGGAGAACATCGAGGTCACGGCGCACCTGTCCAAAAACCCGCTCAATGTTGACAACCTGCTGCGTTCGCTGGGCCTTTACGAGCACCGCAACAAGTTCCCGCGCCAGGTCTCGGGCGGCCAACAGCAGCGCTGCGCCATCGGCCGTGCGCTCGTCAAAAACCCGGGCCTGCTGCTGTGCGACGAGCCCACGGGCGCGCTTGACTATAAGACGTCCAAGGAAATCTTGCAGCTCATGGAGGATGTCAACCGCACCTACGGCTGTACCATCATCATTGTCACCCACAATGCCGCCATCGCGCGCATGGCCAATCGCGTGCTGCGCCTGCGCGACGGGCACATCGTCGAGGATGAGCTCAACGAGTCGCCCGTCGCGG
>CABUVH010000105.1 GCA_902494935.1 uncultured Collinsella sp. | reverse complement strand
CGGGGGAAACGGCGGTCGACGAAACTGGAGAGGAGGTATTACGAGCTCCTGTGCGAATTGGAGAGAGCGCTCCCGCAAACTGCCTCTTGACAACTTATAGGAGCGTCGGTTTTATTGAGGCAAATATGTTGGGTGCTCGGCATTTCCAAAAAAGTCTACTCACTTAGCCAGCGGGCAGCCAAATGATTATTTAATCCCCGTCCCTGAAAAATCAATTTGCGGGCAGAAGGGCAAAAGTAGTCAAAAAAGGCCCCGTCCAAAATTAGCTACCCCTTGCACCGATTATTCGCCCGGGTTGATATTCGCGTAGAACTCCGCCCCATCATCGAGCCGCAGGATGCCCACGCGACCGAACTCGGAGCCGGTGGCGGCGGCGCAATCGATATCGATGCGATCGGGCACGCCGGCAGTGTCCTCGCCGCCCAAGCGCACGATCTGCCCTCGTCCCGATTCCTCATCGAGCCCCGCAAGACCACCGACCTCGCAATAACGCCCGAGCGACACCGTTGGCGTGTGGCCACTCACCACGACCGAACCCTTGCCCTCGGCAGAAAGCAGCCCCGTCGGGGCATCCCAATAGCCATGGCGAATCCAGAGCAAGTCATCGGACGACTGTACGGCGAGCATTTGCTGCAGCAGCTCGCGATCGGCATCGACCGCTCCCCTGCCGTCGCCGCAATCGACACCATGCTCAAGCAAAAACGCACGCGCCGCCTCGGTCTGAATGCCGGCGTGCACCAGCAGGTACGGCCGCTCGGCAGTCTCGACCACCGCGTAGAGCGGCAGCGCGGCCATCCATCGCACGAGCTCCTCGTATGCCTCAAATTCCATGTCGTTGAGCTGCTCGCGCGTCGTCCAGCCACCGTTGATATCCCAGGTCTCGGCATCGAGCGGATCCTGACCAATGATGGCATCGAGCATGATCTGCTCGTGATTACCCTTGAGCACGTGGGCGTTGGGCAGCGAGCGCACGAGCTTAATAACGCCGACCGGATCGGGCCCGCGATCGATCATGTCGCCCAGCACGTACAGCGTGTCGTCGGACGTCAACGAGATCTTAGACAGGGCCTCGTCAAGCGCACGCACGTGCCCGTGAGCATCAGATGTCACATAGATCGCCATGGTACGCCTCTCCTTGCATTGCGGCCGAAGCCCGGTGCCGCAACTAAAACTTCAAGTTGAACTTAAACGTTACCCATTGTACTCCGTTGCAATAAAGCTGGAAAGGGTTTCCGAGCAGAGGCAAAGACGGCAGCCGTCTATGACGATATCGCGCACGCCCGCAATCCAACCCCATAAACCCACCATCTTTGGGTACAAATAACCACAAACAACTGACCGTGCCACGCCAACCACCCAGGAGCGGACACTATCCATGAACCAGATCCTTCTCTTTATCGGCCTCGTCATCATTTTGTGCCTGACCATCAAACCCGTCGGCAAAAAACTCCCCTTCCCCACCCTGCTCATCTTTATCGCGCTCGGCATGCTGTTGGGCGTCAACGGCCCGGCGCATATCGACTTTAGCGACTACGCGCTCACCGAAACCGTCTGCAGCACGGCGCTGCTGTTCATCATGTTCTACGGCGGCTTTAACACCAACATCGACCGCGCCAAGCCCGTCGCCGTGCCCGCGGTGCTGCTGAGCACGCTCGGCGTCGTCATCACCGCAGGCATCACCGGCGTGTTCGCCCACTTCGTGCTGGGCTTCGACTGGATCGGCGGCCTGCTGCTGGGATCAGTCGTGGCATCCACCGACGCGGCCAGCGTCTTTAGCGTTCTGCGCGAGCACAGCCTGTCGCTGAAGGGCGGCACCGACTCGCTGCTCGAGGTCGAATCGGGCTCCAACGACCCCGTCGCCTACATGCTCACCGCCGTGCTCGCCACACTCGCGGCCGGCGGCGACATCAACATTCCCGCACTGCTGGCCAAGCAGATTATCCTGGGCGCGGGCCTGGGCCTTGCCATCGGCTGGGCGGCGGGCCGTCTGATTGAACGCGCACACGCAACGGCCGAGGGCGCGCAGACCATCTTCTTGTTCGCCGTGGCGATCGTCGCCTACGCGCTACCAAGCTATCTGGGCGGCAACGGCTTTTTGGCCGTATACCTGGCCGGCATTGTGCTGGGTGCGAGCGACATCACCGGCAAGGTCGAGATGGCGCACTTCTTTGACACCCTCACCGAGATGGCCGAGATGACGATCTTCTTCTTGCTCGGCCTGCTCGTCACGCCCGCACGCCTGCCGCAGATGCTGCTGCCGGGCCTGGCGCTCATGGCGTTTATGCTCTACGTGAGCCGTCCCATCGCCGTCGGCGTGCTCCTGGCGCCCTTTAAGACGAACCCCCGCCAGGTCGCGCTCGTAAGCTGGGCGGGCCTGCGCGGAGCAGCTTCGGTCGTGTTTAGCCTCTTTGCCGTGGTGGCCGGCGTTCCCGGCGGACACGACCTATTTGACCTGGTGTTTGTGATTGCCGTGTCGAGCATTGTGGTGCAGGGCTCGCTGCTGCCAGCGGTGGCGAAGAAGCTCGATATGATCGATGCGACCGGCGACGTGCGCCGCACCTTTAACGACTATCGCGACGAAGACGGCATGTCATTTGTAAAGCTCAAGGTGGGTGCTGGCCATCCGTTTGCCGAGCGCTCGCTCGCCGATATTGGCAGCGCGACGGACATGCTCGTGGTCCTGGTGCTGCGCGACGGGGCGCACCCGGTGCTGCCCAACGGCGATACCGTGATCCAGGAAGGCGATCTGCTGGTGATGGCCGCCCCAACGTTCGAAGAGCGTGCCGAGGTTACGCTGCGCGAGGTCACCGTAACCCCCCACGGTCGCCTGGCCGGCCAGCGTCTTCGCGATGTGCCGCAGGGCAAGCACCCCTTTATCGTGGTGATGCTCAAGCGCGACGGCCAAACGATCATCCCCGACGGCAACACCCTAATATACGCCGGCGACGAAGCCGTCATCGCCACGCTCGCGTCGTAGCGGGCAGGAGGTAGCTAATTTGCGACGAAGAGATCAAGCGCCCAGAAAGCCTCATGCCTTCGCTCGCAGATTTGGATTTGCCTGAGGAGTAAAGCACCCCTCCCCCATGTAACCATCCTGTAAATCATAGCGGCGCGCTCGGGTTTTGCTGTGATGCGGTCGCGCCTGACGCTGCACTGTGCTAAAGTATCCCGAACGTTCAAACGACTACGAGGGGGAACTAGAAGATGGCACGTGTGCACAACTTCTCAGCTGGCCCGGCCGCACTGCCTACAAGCGTGCTCGCCGAGATCGCCGACGAGATGATGGACTACCGCGGTTGCGGCATGTCCGTGCTCGAGATGAGCCATCGATCTAGCATGTACCAACAGATCATCGACGACGCCGAGGTAACCCTGCGTCGCCTGCTGAGCATCCCCAACAACTACCGCGTCCTGTTTTTGCAGGGCGGCGCCACGCTGCAGTTTGCGGGCATCCCCATGAACCTCATGCGCCGCGGCCGCGCCGGCTACATCGTGACCGGCAACTTTGCCAACAAGGCATACAAAGAAGCCGACAAGTACGGCGAGGCCGTGCTGCTCGCGAGCTCCGAGGACACCAACTTCGACCGCATCCCCGACATGGCCGACATCAACGCTCGCATTGCCGCCGAGGCCGCGAGCGACGGGCTCGACTACGTTTACATCTGCCAGAACAACACCATCTTTGGCACCATGTACCACGAGCTGCCCGCTTGCGGCGACGTACCGCTGGTCGCAGATGTCTCGAGCTGCTTTTTGTCGCAGCCGCTCGATGTTGAGCGCTACGGGCTCATCTACGCCGGCGCGCAGAAAAACGCCGGCGCCGCGGGCGTGACCGTGGTTATCGTGCGCGACGACCTCATCGCCGACGGCCCCGCCTTTGCGCAGACGCCGCAGTACATGGACCTTAAGGCCCAGGCCGCCAAGGGCTCCATGCTCAACACGCCCAACACCTTTGGCATCTACGTGTGCGGCAAGGTGTTCCGGTGGGTCGAGGAGACCGGCGGACTTGCCGCCATGGCCGAGCGCAACTGGGCCAAGGCCAACCTGCTCTACAACCTGCTCGAGCACAGCATGCTGTTCCATGGCACCACACAGGCCGACAGCCGCTCCATCGCCAACGTCACCTTCCGCACCGACGACGCCGAGCTCGACGCGGCCTTTGTCGCAGGTGCGGCCGAGCACCAGATTCAAAACGTCAAGGGTCATCGCCTGGTGGGCGGCATGCGCGCCAGCGTCTACAACGCCGTAACCATGGAAGACGTGCAGGCACTGGCCACGTACATGAAGGACTTCGAAGCGCAGCACGGTTTGAGCCAGCGATCTAACTAGCCCGCAGCACGCGGGCCGATCAGCCACTTCAAACCACTTGTTTTAAACAAACCAGCTAAGGAGTTTTTCATGCGCAAGATTAAGACCATCGACGACATCACCAAAGACGGCAAAGTCGAGTTTGGCGAAGGCTACGAATTTGTAAGCACCGCCGAGGAGGCCGACGCGATCCTGATGCGCTCGACCGACCTGCACGGCTACGAGCTGCCCGAGGGCATCCGCGCCATCGCCCGCTGCGGCGCCGGCGTCAACAACATCCCCGTCGAGGAGTACGCCAAGAAGGGCGTCGTCGTCTTTAACTCCCCTGGCGCCAATAGCAATGCCGTCAAGGAGCTCGTCCTGGGCATGCTGGTGCTCTCGAGCCGCGGCGTAGTACAGTCGATGAACTGGGTGCGCGACAACGCCGACGACCCCGAGATTCAGGTCGATGCCGAAAAGGCCAAGAAGGCCTTTGTGGGCCGCGAGCTTAAAGGCAAGCGCATCGGCGTCATCGGTCTGGGCAACGTAGGCTCCAAGGTCGCCAACGCCTGCGTCGACCTGGGCATGGATGTCTACGGCTACGACCCGTTCATTTCCGTCGAGCACGCGTGGGTGCTGAGCCGCGAGGTGCAGCGCGTGGGCACGCTCGAGGATCTATGCCGCGGCTGCGACTACCTCACCGTGCACGTGCCCAGCAAGGCAGACACCATCGGCATGATCAGCACCGAGCAGATTAACCTGCTGGCACCCGACGCCGTGCTCATCAACTACGCGCGCGAAACCATCATTGACGAGGATGCCGTCGACGCTGCCCTGCGCGAGGGCAAGCTCAGCTGGTTTAGCTGCGACTTCGCCACGCCCAAGACGGTCAAGATGCCCAATACGTTTATCACCACGCACTCGGGCGCCGGCACCGGCGAAGCCGAGGCCAACTGCGCCGACATGGCCATCAGCGAGCTCAAGGATTACCTGGAGAACGGCAATATCGCGCACAGCGTCAACTATCCTGCCTGCAGCATGGGCAAGGCGCGCGCCGCAAGCCGCATCGCCTGCCTGCACGCCAACGTGCCCAACATGATCGGCCAGATCACGGCAATCCTGGCCAAAGACAACGCCAACGTGCAGCGTATGACCAACGAGTCCGCCGGCGAGAACGCCTACACCATGTTCGACACCGATGAGCACCTGGACAGCAGCACCATCGAGGCGCTCAAGCAGATTCCGTCGATGTATCGCGTGCGCGTGATCAAGTAGCGCCGACTGACCTGACGGGCAGCTCCCCATGTGGCCTGCCCGTCACTGACATTGAATGCCCGCGGGGGTGCCTTTCGCACGAGAGGCGCCCCCGTTTTTGTGAGCGCTCCATTAAATGCGCCGAGCCGCTTCTTGGCATACAATCTGTATGTTGACCTAACTATCTGTGAGGTGCCTATGGTTGATACAGATTTTGCCTGGCGGCTTACGCAAGGGCTCGTGCGGATCGACAGTTCCGACCCAGGTGCGTATGAGGGCGAGATTGAACGCTATATCAAAGCGTTGGTTGAGGAACGGTTGGCGCAGCTGAGCCATCCGGTACTCGATGCCGTGCAGGTTGAGGAACTCGAGGTGCTGCCCGGGCGCCGCAACCTTATGGTCACCGTGCCGGGACTGAGCGACGAGCCACGGCTCGTCTATATCTGCCATATGGATACCGTTACACTGGGCGATGGCTGGGACGCGGACATTCCGCCGCTCGGAGCGATCGTGCGCAACGATAAACTCTATGGCCGCGGTGCCTGCGATATGAAGGGTGGCCTGGCCTGCGCCATTGCCGCACTGGTCCATACGCTCGAGCGCGTGGCGGCAGAAGGCAAGCTGCCCCGCCGTGGCTTCTCACTCATTTGCTCGGTCGACGAGGAGGACTTTATGCGCGGCTCAGAGGCCACGATCGATGCTGGCTGGGTCGGCTCGCGTGAATGGGTGCTGGACACCGAGCCCACCGACGGACAGATCCAGGTGGCGCACAAGGGGCGTACGTGGTTCGAGATTGAAATGACTGGCGTGACGGCGCATGCGAGCCAGCCCTGGAAGGGCGCGGATGCCGTCGCTGCCATGGCCGAGGTCGTGTGTTCGCTCCGTCGCGCGTTTATGGCGCTGCCCGCGCACGATGAGCTGGGGCCTTCGACCATCACGTTTGGCCAAATCGAGGGCGGATATCGCCCCTACGTCGTACCCGACCGCGCCAAAGTCTGGGTCGACATGCGCCTGACCCCGCCGACCGATACGGCCGCCGCGACGCGCATGGTAGAGCAGGCCATCGCCGTCGCCGAAGCCGCCGTTCCCGGTTGCCATGGCAGCTACACCGTAACGGGCGACCGCCCCGCCATCGAGCGCGACCCGAACTCTCCCCTTCTAGCAGCGCTCAAGCGTGCCGCCGATGACGTGACGGACGCGGACACGACCGTCGGCTTCTTTACCGGCTACACCGACACCGCCGTCATTGCCGGCAAGACGGGTAACCGCAATTGCATGAGCTACGGTCCCGGGTCGCTCGCGCTCGCGCACAAGCCCAACGAATATGTGCCCCACGCCGATATCGTTCGTTGTCAGCAGGTGCTAATCGCGCTCGCCGATAACGTGCTCTGGGACGCGAGCGGCCAAGTTGGG
>CABUVH010000104.1 GCA_902494935.1 uncultured Collinsella sp. | reverse complement strand
TCGAACACGCTCTCGCCCGCCGCAGCGTCACGGTACGCAAAGCTCAGCTGCTCAAAATCAATCGCGCCCTCGGTCACTTTGAGCTCGGGGGCGTCCGGGTCATCTGCCACCAAACGTGGCTCGTCCAGCACGCGCGTCATCTCGGCCGCATCGCCGAGCGCGCGGTTGATGCGCTGCATCATGGAGCTTACGTAGTTCAGGCGCATGGTGAGGTTATAGGTGTAGGTAAAGATCATGACGAGCGAGCCGGCCGAGATGCCAAACCACGCGTTGCCGCCCGCCACGAATACGCTCACCACGGCCATGGTGATGACGATAAGACCCGAGGTCGTAAAGTTGCGCTGCATCATGGCGTGCATCGAGACCGTCTCGGCATCGCGCGCGGCACGATCAGCGGCGTCGAACAGATCACGTTCAAAGTCCTCGCGCCCGCAGGTCTTGACGGCC
This sequence comes from uncultured Collinsella sp., assembly GCA_902494935.1. Classification (GTDB taxonomy): domain Bacteria; phylum Actinomycetota; class Coriobacteriia; order Coriobacteriales; family Coriobacteriaceae; genus Collinsella. The sequence goes on along the minus strand of CABUVH010000104.1, from coordinate 6,528 downwards.
AAGATGTTCGTGACCGCGTCGGAGAGCACGCCCGAGAGCTTGTTCTGCGCGGCGGACGTCGCGGCCGAAAGCGGCATGATGCGCTTGTACATAAGCCAGACAAACGCGATGTAGACGGCCATGATGCACACCAGGATCACGGTAAACGTCGGCACCACCGGGGCGAGCGCCGCCACCGTGCAGATGACCGAGGTGATGGTGGGGATGAGCGAATACACCGTCACGTCGACCAGCCCCGTATAGCCGCTCATAAAACGGCTCGTCTGGCTCACGAGCGATCCGCCAAAGCGGCTGGTGTGAAATGTCATGGATTGATTGGAGAGCGTGTCGAAGCACAGGCGCGCCAGGTGATAGTTGCCCGCAATCTCGAGCTTGTAGACGGTGTAGTCCTGCAGCTTGGAGAGGATTTGGCCCACCAGGTTAACGAGTACGAGCGCCAGGATATAGGGGCCGAAGACCTCAAACACCTGATCACCCGCCACGGGACCGGCTTGAACGCGGTCGACAATGAGGGCCATCACATAGGTATTGGCAAACGTCAGCAAAAAGATGTAGCCCGCCGACGAGAACACCGAGAGAAAGACAATCAGCGGCTGCGTGCGCGTGACACCCCAAAACCGCTGCAGCGTGCGGCGCACGGTGGAGCGTTTCAGCGGACTGGTGTTTCTCTGAGACATGGGCTTCCTTTCGCGTCTGATAGGGCGAAACGCCATTGTTGCACACTAAAGCGCACTTCAGGCAAGCGCGATGTGAAAGGCAGCGGGGTGCCCGCGTTTGCGCCGGTGCCCCGCTGCCTTGTTGCAATTAGTCCTCGTCTTCTTGGTCTGTGGAAAGGCCCGCGGGCGTGAGTCCCAAGATCTCATCGGCTTGGTCGGCGTCTTCCAGCGCGTCGATATCCTTGAGTTTGCGCTCCATGACGTTGGTGCGCGTGGTGATAATGCCCTCGACCGTTTTACCCGCGGTCTCGATCTGCTGCTGGGCGCGGCGCAGCGCCTTTTGATAGCGCGGCAGCTCGGCCTTGACGGCGGAGAGCACTCGCAGTACATCGTCGGTGCGTTTTTGCAGCCTAAACGTCTGGTAGCTCATCTGCAGGCTGTTGAGAATGGCCGCCATGGTGCTGGGGCCGGCAACGTTGACGTGATAGTCGCGGCCCAGGGTCTCGATAAGCCCGGAGCGGCTGACGACCTCGGCGTACAGCCCTTCAAACGGCACGAACATGATGCCAAAGTTGGTCGTTGCCGGCACACTCAGGTACTTTTCGCAAATGTCCTTTGCCTCGCGCTTGACCATGGTGTCGAGCGTCTTGCGCGCAGCCGCCACGGTCTCCGCATCGCCCGACTCCTGCGCGTCGAGCAAGTGCTCGTACGCGTCGCCCGGGAATTTGGAGTCGATCGGCAGCAGCACGGGATCGCCCTCGTCCACCGGCAGCTTGACGGCAAACTCAACGCGCTCCGAGGCGCCGGGCTTGGTGGCGACGTTTTCCAGATACTGGTCGGGCGTAAGGATGTCCGCCAGAATTGCACCCAGCTGCACCTCGCCCAAAATGCCACGCGCCTTCACGTTGCCCAGCACGCGCTTAAGGTCGCCCACGCCGGTGGCGATGGACTGCATGTCGCCCAGGCCCTTGTACACGGCCTCGAGCTGGTCGCTCACCTGCTTAAACGATGCCGACAGGCGATCGTTGAGCGTGCGGGAGAGCTTCTCGTCCACCGTTGCGCGCATTTGATCGAGCTGCACGTTGTTGTCTTTGCGGATGGCGCCCAGCTGAGCATCGACCGTTTCGCGCACCTTGTCCAGGCGATGCTCGATACCCTCGCGGTTGGCACCGAGCTGTTGGGCCGTCTCGCGGCGCAGGTCATCCATCCGGTCACCAGCTTGCGAAAACTCACGTGCGATGGTCAGGTAACGTTGCTGCTCCACGGCCGCATCTGTCGTCTGCTGCTGCGCGATGGCATTGGCCGTGCGGCGAGTTTCGGCCAGCGCGACGTTCAGGGCATCGAGCGCGTTGTTGGCCTGCTCGAGTGCTGCCAGCGTTTCCGCGCTACTGTCGCCACGCTCCCGCAACTCGGCACGCAGGCTCTTGAGCTGGAGGGCGCAAGCCACAGCAACCCCCACCGCCACCAAGGCGATCACAACAAGCACAATATCAATAGCAGACATAAACTCCGCCCAACAAACCCAATCGAGCACCAATCAAAACCGCGATTAATCTTACCCCGCCATACGCACCGGGCGCCCGGCCCCTTCTTGGGCGCCCCTCTCCTCCGCATATTCCATAATGCGGCGCGCCGTCTCCCTGCTCACCTTTGAGTCATCACCGGCTAAATATGCGTACACGTTTCCCTTATTCAGATTCAAATCGCGGCAGAGACCGTAGCGCGTTACACCCGATTCCTCTAGCGCTCCCAACGTTCTTTTTCGCATCAGGGCGTTGATTCTTCTGTCCGCCACTGGCTTTTCCTTCACCGCTCTATACGCACGCCAAACGTTGGCATAACGATTAGGAAGTTTGTCCTCGGCGCATAGAGATGCCAGGCTACCCGTTTGGGCGTACAAGGACAAAACGCCTCGGTAACCCTCTTCCATCCACGAACCCTCGGATAAGCCCAGAACGTATTCGGCTTTACCCTGTGCCAAAGCGAGCAAAAACAGGGGCTCCGCCACGCGCGGCGCAACCGTCGTCGCTTGCTTAACCAGTTTTCTAAAACTGAGCGACTGCTGTCCGGATAGCTCTCGGCAATAGCCTTTTAAGAATCCCTCAAAGGTCAGATTCAACCGAGCACCTCCTTTTTGTATTGGCTGTATGCGCAGACCATCTCTTGATAACTCCGCTCCGAAGGCGACGACGCCAGCGCCTCGCCCTCGTCGAATATAAGCCGTTCGAGCAGTCCCCAATCAAGTCGGTCGACGAATGCCTGGCTATGAAGATCGATGATGTCGTTCGGACGACAGGCATAGAGCTTCATTACCGCCAGGTCCTCCAAGGATGGCGTAAAGTACCTGATAAAGCGCGCCCCAATATCCAAGGGAATCAAACGATCTTCGTAATTGAACGGCATCTGATTACAATATGCCACCGCCATACCATTCACCTCGGGGTATCGAGCTATGATCTCGCGGAGGCACCTATCTGCCTCAAACACATCAATGTCATGTGTAACCGAACGATTCGTCACATCGTTTAGCATGAAGGCGCTTCCTCCCACCAATACAACGTTCGGCCTGTCGTCTCTTGGACCTATTTCCAGCTCCGCCTCTTCGTCAATGCCCAAAAGAGTCTGCTCTAAATCCTGCTTATACATAGCAAATCCTATTATTATTTATCTTCAATAATACTATTCAGTCGCACGACAGGACCCACAGGATGCAAGAATTCTGCTCGTGGCGATAATTCGTACACCCTGGAAGTCCTAATGTGACAAACGCTAACTCTCCCAGCCGGCGCGGATGGTTGTTGCGACATCGCCTAGGCGCTGGCCCAGGGCCGCTAGATGCTGGAGCACCTCATTGGGCGAGGCACCGTTGAGAATGCACGTGAGGGCATATGAGGCCAAGAAGATTGCCGCAAGTCCTAGCGGAATGAGCACGATCATCGCCAATGTGCGCAGGCGCTGGCCCACGCGGCGACGACGCGCACGACGCTTGTCGAACGCGAGCTCCTGCGCATATGAATCTTGCTGTACGGAATAGGCCTCTGGTGCCGATTCGCACCCGGGCACGGCTGCAGGTACAGCAGCGGGCACGACGTTTTGCACGGGCGCCTGGTTGGCAACCCCTTGCATTTGCATCTCTATAAGCCGCCGCTGCTGCCGCAGCATGCGCTCGGCTTGTTGCTGTGGGGTCTCAAGAAACAGGTCCATGTTGGCCTCCAAAATCGGAGCGTTCGACGCTTACGACCAGCATCCCGCACCGCCATGACCGCGACAACGCAATCGCCGGCAATAGCCACAAAGTTTCTTTTGCTCAAAAGCTGTCGAAAAGCTCAACAACTCCCCTACCAGCACTTTCTCTGAGCTTTTTTCGCCAGCAATCTTTTGGCCTTCCACCCTTACGCCAACTGACCAAAATCTAACCAAAAGCTTGACGAAAATTGTGGAGACCGGGACCCCACACAAAAAGTGCCGCCCCAAAGGGGCGGCACACAAACCAATCTATTAGCCAAAACTCGTTGGCAAGCCCGCGTCGTCAGACCCGCGGCGCATGCCTTTGCCTCGCGTGACTCTGCGAAGCCGTGAGCGAGAGGGAAAGGGATGCGCCGCGGGTCTGACGTCCGGAGCGGTGAAACCAGCAGTTGCCCTGCGCTCCGTGGTCGGTGAGGACAGACTACATGCCCGCGAGACCGCGGGCGGCGGTGGCGCACATAAACGCCAAGGCTAAAATCACGAGCGAGCCCGCAATGTCTGCCAGCACGCCCATTGCACGACGCTCAAACAACCAGCTCTCAAAGTGCGGGGCGACGTTGCGCCAAACACGCCACAGCAAGATGCCCATACCGATGACGCCTGGGATATTGAGCAGTAGGATCTCGGAGCACAAAAGACCGATCAGGTTGCCGGCGGCAAAACCAGCGTCGCCCTCGCAGTATTTGCGATAAATCATGTACAACATGTACGCCACAAACGGCTGCAGGCACGCAGAGATAAACGTAACCACCATCGAGGGGTCCTGAGAAAAGACATCGGTGAGCTTATCCACACTCGTGGCATCCTTAGAGGCCAGGAACAGACCAATGACCACCACAGGCACCACGCCCAAGATGACCTCGACCATCGTAAACAGCTTGGCAGTCAGGTCCTCACTCGCCGAATTCAAATGGGGCGCCCACTCAGGATGAGCATGCGCACCGACCTTCTTGTCCCTCTCGGTACGATCGGCCTTTTTGCCCTCAGGAACCCGACGACCAGGATCCTTGCGAGTTCCCGCCGCAGCAACCCGAGCCCGAGACTTCTTACCCATAAAAAACACCCCATCAGGTAGTAGATAAACTAAAAGCTGCTACCCAGTGTACCCCACCCATGAACGGTGCCGTCCCAACCAGTCCCCCTACAAAAACGTGCCGCCCCAAAGGGGCGGCACACAAACTTCTAATCAGCTTTTCAGTAACGAGCACGCGACGACCCAACGCCGGGGCGCGGGGCGGGGAGATGCCTTTCCCTCGCGCGACTCTGCGAAGCCGTGAGCGAGAGGGAAAGGCATCTCCCCGCCCCGCGCCCCGCAACTAGCATCACGCGCTAGTAGTTCACCACCTGCTCCTCAAAGTACGCCTTCGGGTGGTTGCACACCGGGCAAACCTCGGGCGCCTCGGCACCAACATGCAGGTGCCCGCAGTTCAGGCACTTCCATACCTTTACGCCCTCGCGCTCAAACACCTCGCCCGATTCAATGCGCTCGACGAGCTTGTTGTAGCGCTCCTCGTGAGCCTTCTCCACGGCACCGACGCCACGGAACTTCTCGGCGATCTCGGCAAAGCCCTCCTCCTCGGCGGTCTTGGCGAACTCGTCGTACATCGTGGTCCACTCGTAGTTCTCGCCCGCAGCGGCATCACGCAGATTGTCCAGGGTATCGGGGACGGCGCCGTCGTGCAGATACTTAAACCACAGCTTGGCGTGCTCGGACTCGTTGCCCGCCGTCTCGGCAAAAATATTCGAGATCTGAACGTAGCCGTCCTTTTTGGCCTTGGATGCATAGTAGCGATACTTGGTGTGTGCCTGGGACTCACCGGCAAAAGCGGTCTCGAGGTTCTTCTTGGTTTGGGAATTCTCAAAATCCATAGGTGTACTTCCCTTCAACGCATGCCGCCCGTAGGCTTCGAGCGGCCTCGTCTCTAGGATGCCCTCATGCCGAAAATCTAAACCTTACAATCCTGTTCTTCAGATTTGCACAGGCTAGATGCTCAGCCAGCGATCGCCCTCAGCTCGGCAAAAGCCCTCACGCTCCAGGTCGGCTAGAATGCCCGCGATCAAGTCGCGCTCGACCGGCCCACGCCCAGCCGCCGCTTCCATCTCGTTAACGCCCGCCACGGCATCAGCAAGCGTAATCCCCGCCGGCTGGCCATCGCGCGCTGCCAGCAACATACGCACGATATGCGCGCGCTTTTGGCGACGCGAGCCCTCAAACTTGGACTGACGGCTATAGCCCGCCGAGCGCCTGGACGGATTGGGCAGCGTCTTTTTAAGATACGCGCCGTAATCCAGCAACGCGTAATACCACGCGCGCGGCGTGTCGGCATCGTCTTGAGGCGCGGCAAAGGGCGCAATCTCGTCCGCCACCGCACCGGGGGCCGCCGGACAGGCGGCTTGGATCAGCGGCACCAGCTCGCGATCGGGAACAGCCGGTACATCGGGAAAGAAGTGATGCAGAAAGACCGTGCGCACATTGGTCTCCAGATACACGCCCGGAAGATCGAATGCAAACGAACGGATGCCCTGCGCCGTTGCCGGGCCAATACCAGGCAGAGCGACCAAGTCACGCGTCTCACGCGGAAACTCCCCGCCCCAGTCCTCTACAACGCGCTGAGCGGCCCCGTGA
>CABUVH010000103.1 GCA_902494935.1 uncultured Collinsella sp. | reverse complement strand
GGTTGACGCGCCTCTGTATTACGGGCTGCACAGTCCGCAGCGCCTATTTATCGAGGCCATGGCAGTTGACGGGGGCAAGCCGACGCGCATGGCGGACATCATTGAGCGCTGCGACCGCACCCAAAGCTGGGCGAGTAAATATCGCGCAAGCCTGATTCGCGAGCGCGTCATCGAGGCTGCCGGATACGGCCTCGTCCGGTTTACCGTGCCCATGCTGGGCGCGTACATTCGCGATCGAGTTATATGGCATGAGTAGGGTGATAAAGGTGACGGAACAGAAGATGAACCCGCAGGCTATCGAGGTGCGTGGCGCGCGCGTCCATAACCTCAAAGACATCGATATCGATATTCCGCTGGGAAAGCTCGTGGGCATTGCCGGCGTGTCGGGTTCGGGCAAGAGTTCGCTGGCACTCGGGGTTCTTTATGCCGAGGGCTCGCGCCGCTATCTGGAGGCGCTCAGCACCTATACCCGCCGTCGTCTGACGCAGGCCGAGCACGCCCAGGTGGACGAGGTGCTGCACGTGCCAGCGGCGCTCGCATTACATCAGCGCCCCAGCGTACCGGGCGTGCGCTCGACCTTTGGTACCATGACCGAGCTCAACAATAGCCTGCGTCTACTCTTTAGCCGTTGCGCCCATCACGTGTGCCCGCATTGCGGGGCGCGTGTGGAGCCGAGCCTTAACGTGGCTGCGGGCCTGTCGCTCACGTGTCCGACATGCGGCCGCGAGTTCTACGCGCCGAGTGCCGAGGACCTTGCCTTTAACAGCGGCGGTGCGTGCCCTACCTGCGGCGGCACCGGTGTCATGCGCGAGGTGGACGAGGCGAGCCTGGTGCCCGACGAGTCAAAGACCATCAACGAAGGCGCGGTGCTTCCTTGGGGCACGCTCATGTGGGATCTCATGAAGCAGGTGGCCGGCGAGATGGGCGTGCGCACCGACGTGCCGTTTAACCAGCTCACGCCTCAAGAGCGCGACATCGTGTTCCATGGTCCGGCGGTTAAAAAGCACATTCTCTACGTTCCCAAAAACGGCGAGGGCGCCACGCCGCTCGACTTCACCTATTACAACGCCGTCTATACCGTCGAGAATGCGCTCGCCAAGGTTAAGGACGACAAGGGCCTCAAACGCGTTGCGCGCTTTTTGCGCGAGGGGCCATGCCGCGACTGTGGTGGTACGCGTCTTTCCGAGGCTGCGCGCCAGCCCCAGGTGCGCGGTATCAATCTGGCGCAGGCGGCGGCCATGACGCTGGGCGAGGCGATTGAGTGGGTGCGCGGGGTGCCCGCATCCTTGCCGGCCGAGATGCAGCCCATGGCGACGGATATCTGCGATTCGTTTTTGAGCACGGCCCGTCGTCTGGTCGACCTGGGTCTCGATTACCTTTCACTCGATCGCGCCGGTGCCACGCTTTCCACGGGTGAGCGCCAGCGTGTGCAGCTTGCTCGCGTGGTGCGCAATCGATCGACGGGCGTGCTCTATGTGCTGGACGAGCCCTCGATCGGCTTGCATCCTGCCAATGTCGACGGCTTGGTGGGTGTGATGCGCGATCTGGTGGATGACGGCAACACCGTGGTTGTTGTCGACCACGATACGCGCGTACTGGCGGAAGCCGACTATCTGGTCGAGATGGGCCCCGTTGCCGGAGCAGGCGGCGGTAATGTGATTGCCGCTGGCACGGTGGACGAGCTCGAACAATCGCAGGGCAGCCGCATCGCTCCGTTTTTGCGCGCAGAGTCCAAGCGCTTGCGTCCGCAGGTGACTGACGAGGAAATGTTCGACCAGGGGCATATTCGCATGGCAACCGATGCCATCCATACCGTCAAGCCGCTCGAAGTTGATATCCCGCGCGGCCGCCTTGTTGCGGTTACGGGCGTTTCGGGTTCGGGCAAGACGACGTTGGTGCTCGAGACGCTCATCCCGGCGCTTAAGGCGCAGGCAGCCGGCGAGCGCCTGCCAAAACATGTGCGCTGGGTCGATGCCGAAGGCATTGCCCGCGCAAACCTGATTGACGCTACGCCTATCGGCGCCAACGTGCGCTCGACAGTGGCGACTTATGCCGACATTCATGACGAGCTGCGTCGCGCCTTCGCCCGTACGTCCGAGGCCAAAGCAGCCGGCTACAAGGCGGGTGCCTTTAGCTACAACACTGGCGCCTTGCGCTGCCCTACGTGCGATGGCACGGGCTCGATATCGCTCGACGTGCAGTTTTTGCCCGACGTCGAGATCGTCTGCCCGGCATGTCGTGGATCACGTTATGCAGACGCGGCTTCGCATATCCATCGCGAGGGCAAGGACGGGAGTCTGCTTACGTTGCCGCAGCTTATGGACATGAGTGTTGACGAGGCCATCGACGCCACACTGGGGCTCAAGAAAGTCCAGACGCGCTTGCAGACCTTGCACGACCTGGGATTGGGTTATCTCACGCTCGGTGAGCCCACGCCGGCGCTTTCGGGCGGCGAGGCGCAGCGTCTTAAGCTCGCGAGCGAGATGGGACGCGTGCAGGATGATGCCGTATTCGTGTTCGACGAGCCCACGATCGGACTGCATCCGCTCGATGTTCAGGTGTTGCTGAGCGTGTTTGACGGCCTCGTTGCCAAGGGCGCCACGGTTATCGTGATCGAACACGATCTTGACCTTATCCGTAACGCCGATTACGTGATCGACATGGGCCCGGGCGGTGGCGACGCGGGCGGGCAAATCGTCTGCGCCGGCACGCCGGGCGACATCGCGGCCTGCTCCAAGAGCATTACCGGCCGCTATCTATAGGCGATGCGACAAAGGGGCACCCCTTTGTCGCATTGACTTCTATTTCACGCATTGAGCTGCGAGATAGTCGCGGAAGAATGGCAATTCAAATGCGACGAGCCCTCGTCCTCGCTCCCCGATGATGCCGGCGTCTATCATGCGGCGTCGGTAGCGGGAGACCTGCTGTGGCGAACGCTTAAGGCGCTCGACAAGGTCAGCGGTGGTGGACTCTTCCTCGTCATCGAGCATGGCGATGAGGAATCGCTTGTCCTCTGCCGTGAGTTCCCGATAGGTTGCCGCGAGGATTCGGTCGTCCATCTCGTCGCGCGCGATTTTGATTCCCAGGTCAAAGTCGCGTGACGAGATTTCCTTCGAATCGCTTGTGAGGTCCCAGGCACGGTAGCCTACGAGTTGCAATAGGAAGGGAAAACCAGAGATCGAGCGAACGGCTCGATCGATTCCCTCAGCATCTGCCAGGCGATCGTTTTCCTGGATTGTGCGAATCAAGGCCTCGCGCACGTCATAGTCGGCAATGCGGCCCAGATGATATTGTTGGGCGCGGCGAAGGAACGAGACCGTCTTGTGGTTCAGTAGCGTCGATACGTTGTTGGGAAGTCCCGCCATGAGCAGGGCGACGCGTTTCCCATCGGTCACAAAGTGCTGATACGTCGCTGCGAGCTGAATCATCTCGTTGAGTGTCGGGTCCACCTCGTCAACCGTGACGAGCAGACCGGTGCCCGCCTCGTTGAGCTGGTCGATGATGTCGCTCATGCGATAACGCCAGGTTGAGGCATCGTGAACGCGATTGACCTCGATGCTGCCGAGCGGTGCAATTCCGAGACCGGTGACTTCGAAGTGGTTGGACGGGTCGATAAGATGGCCGGCAGCACGTTTCGCCCCGAGCTCGATTTCCTCAAGCATTCCTGGGAGCGCGGTCGTCTTTACGGCAATCCAGCCGTGGGATTCCGCCCTTGTCGCGAGCGACGACATGAGAGCGGTTTTACCGGTTCCACGCGCGCCTGAGAAGATCGATGTTAATTCTGGGCGCCTGCGCTGGCTCAAGAAGGCACGGTCCAAATCCCGAATAATCTGTTGTCTGCCAGCGAGATGGGCAGGAACCTCACCAAAACTGGGGGTAAACGGGTTCTCGAGATATTTCACAAGGCTCTCCTTTCACACCGCCGTTTAACTTCATTTTACTTTAGTTAATTCTGATTAAAAGTGATGGCTCTTTATCTAGAGCATCAATTAGGCGTGTGTGCCGTCGGCGTGGCGCTTGAATGTGACAAAGGGTCAGTCCCTTTGTCACATTCCCGGAAAGCCTGTTTGGCGTAGGGCTTCGTAGAGGACGATGGCGGCGCTGTTGGAGAGGTTGAGTGCGCTGATGCGGTAGTCGTCCGGGTTGACGAAGTTGCCGCAGATATCCTGCTGAAGGATGGTCTCGTGGCTGTCCTCGGTATGCCCGAGCGATTCCTCGTGAGCTTCCCAAGCCTCGGCGTTATCGAGTGAGTCACAATCGCGCAGCATCGGGATGCGCTCGCAGCGCTCGGGCGCCGCGGCAAGCAGTGGCTCGGGAATGCCCGAGCTCTCGCTGCCAAAGACCAAATAGTCACCGTCGCGGTAGGTGCTTTGCGCATAGGTGCGGCGTGCCTTTTTGGTCAGCAGATGCAGATGGCCATCGGCGGGGGAGAGGCCGTTGCACGCAAGAAAAACCTCCCAGCCGGCATAGGTCGTCACGTCCAAGTTTTGCCAGTAGCCCAGGCCGGCGCGACGTACCGTCTTGTCGTCGAGCGAAAACCGCAGCGGCTCCACCAGATGCAGGCGGGTGCCGGTAACCACGCAGGTGCGGCCGATATTGCCCGTATTGGCCGGAATCTCGGGCGCATACAGCACAATGTTGAACATGAATCTCCTTGGCTCAGAACGAAAAACCACCACGAAGGGCACCTTCGTGGTGGTTTGGCGGTTACATAGGCGGAAAAATGCCCGCTTGGATAAACCTAGGCGCGGTGCCAGTCGGTCAGGCAGGCATCGAGGGAGGCGATGAGCGCATCCTTGTCCATGTGACGGCCGATGATGCACAGGCTCGTCATGCGGTCGCCCGTCTCGTCGTCCCAAATCTGCATGATCTCGGGGTTCTCGTCGATGATCTTCTGCTTCTCGCCCTCGGGCGCGGAGTCGACAAACAGGCCGTTCTCCATCAGGCGCATCTGGTGGCCGGCCTGCTCAAACATGTAGCACATGTCCGGATCGCCGGTCTGCCACAACGGACCCTTGACGCGAATGACCTCGTCGGGCCATTCCTGCTCAACAAAATCGGTGAACTTCTGCAGGTCAAACGGCTTGCGGCGCGAGTACACAAAGGTCTCGATGTCGTACTCGAGCACCTCGGGGTCGTCGTGCTCTTCGGGATGCTCCATGGCCTCGATCCAGGCGGCGGAGTTGTAGGCGCGCATAAAGTCGAAGCGGTCGGTATCGAGCAGCTCCTCCATGGGGACATCGCCGTTTTGGGCCTCGACGATCACGGCGTCTTTCTGCAGGCTGCGCACGATGGCCTTGAGCTCGGCAATCTGCTCGGGGCTCACGGTATCGGTCTTGTTGAGGATCAGCGTGGAGCAGAACTCGATCTGCTGGATGAGCAGGCTTTCGATGTCGTCCTCGTCGATATCCTCGGCCAGCAGGTCGCGACCGCCGTTGAACTCGTCGTACATGCGGGCGCAGTCGACCACGGCCACGATGTTGTCGAGCGCAAGTTTGGGCTCGCCGCCCACTTTGGCCTCGTCGCAGAAGCTCGAGATGGTGTAGGCGATGGGGATAGGCTCGCAAATGCCCGATGCCTCGATGATGATGTAGTCGAACTTGCCCGAATCGGCGATGCCCTGCAGCTGGTTGGCAAGGTCGTCCGAAAGCGTGCAGCAGATGCAGCCGTTAGTGAGCGGGATGAGGTCGTCGGTCTCGGAAAGGCCGCCATCGGCGATAAGGCTGGCGTCGACGTTGATCTCGCCGATATCGTTGACGATCACGGCGGCGCGGATACCGCCGTCGTTGGCGAGGATGTGGTTGAGCAGCGTGGTCTTGCCGGCACCGAGGTATCCGGTAAGCATGATGATTTTCACGGGTTTGTTGGGCATGTGCCCTCCTTTGTTAGACATGGCTTACAGTTGAATCTTATGCCAAACGCCTGTTCTTATACCCACGCGCCGGCAAATAACACAGGCTACTCCCAGGCTCCCCATACATCGGGGCAATAACCGACGGTGGCCTTTTTGCCGTTGCGCACGATGGGCTCGGCTAGAACCTGCTGGTTTTCGAGCAGTTTGTCGAAGCGCTGGCTAGGGGTGAGGTGCTGGATGAGCGCGAGCGTCTCCTCGTCCTTGGCCTTGGGGTTGAGCAGCTTGTCGATGCCGCCGACCGCCTGCATCACGCTCGTGAGCTCGCCCTTGCTCATCTCCTTTTCCCTAAGGTCAATAAACTGCACCTTAATGCGGCGCTCCTTAAAATAGCGCTGGGCCTTCTTGGTATCGAAAGACTTTTTGGTGCCAAAAATTTGCACGTTCACTTATCGGCTCCTGTTCTAACGAATGAAGTTGGTGCGGGCGCGATCGCCTTCGGGGGCTTCGATGCCGGCGGCCTGTCCTGCTTCGATACAATGCAGGAGCCAGGCCATGTTTTTGCCGATGTTTCGCATGGTGGCCAGGCCCTCGGCGTCCTGGGCGGCCTCGCCCGGCATGGCACCAAAGACGTTGTTCCAGTACGTGGAGGCCACCACGGGCATCTGGTTGATAGTGAAGTACTTGTTGAGTACATCGAAGGTGGTCGACGTGCCGCCACGGCGGGCGACGGCGACCGCGGCACCCGGCTTGTGCGCAAAGGCCTTGCTGCCAGCATAGAATGCGCGGTCGAGAGCCGAGAGGATGCGTCCGCTGGGATGCGCATAGTAGACAGGGGAGCCAAAGACAAAGCCATCTGCCTGCTCGGCGGCAGCGATCAGCTCGTTCACCACGTCGTCGTCAAAGGTACAGCGACCGCCGAGCTTGCCGCACTGGCCGCAACCGATGCAATCGCGAATGGGCTTGGCGCCCAGCTGAAACACCTCGGTATCAATGCCTTCTGCATTAAGTTGCTCGGCGACCTCGGCGAGTGCGCGGGCGGTGTTGCCGTTTGCTTTGGGACTGCCATTGACCAAAAGAACCTTCATCACAAACTCCCTCTGCTGTCGGTGACTTCTGCGGAGGATTATCGCACGAGAGGGTAGATGGCGTGGGGCGCGATGT
>CABUVH010000102.1 GCA_902494935.1 uncultured Collinsella sp. | reverse complement strand
TCTTCATCATGACGGCGGGACCGCAGCTGGCGACGTAGTCGTAGCCGCCCTCGCCGAGCAGCTCGGCGGCAGGATCGGTGCAAAAACCGTGCGTGCCGAGCGAGCCGTCGTCGGTGCAAACGTCGACCGTATCGCACAGAGCGCGGAACTCATCGATACCCACAGCCTTGGACGCGGTGCCAAAGCCCAGGCACACGTCGACGGCCACACCCTGCTCGGCAAGCTTACCGGCAAGGCACAGCACGGGCGGAACACCGATGCCGCCCGCAACGAGCAGCGCTTTCCTAGTGCCCTCGGGCACAAGCCAGCCGCGTCCGCCGGGGCCCAGCAGATTAGAGGTGGAACCGGGGGCCATCTGCGACAGACGACGGGTGTCGTCGCCCACGACGGCGTACCACAGCTCGACGGTGCCGGCCTGGGCGTCGGCGCGATAGAAGCTCAGGGGCACGCGAAGCAGCGAGGACGCATCACCGGGCACGGCAATGTTCACAAACTGACCGGGCTTGAGCGCACTTGCAAGCTTGGGGGCCGAGATGACGAGCGAGAAGATGCCGTCGGCAATCTCCCGGTTCGAGACGACCTCAAAGTCGTGCATGCGTGCAGTGGAAGGTGTGGGCATAGACGCTCCAATCCCCCATGCGGTTGCATGGTCAAAACGAACAGAAAGCGCGGCACCGCAAGGGCACCGCGCACAAAAGCGATAAGGCTATGCTAGCAGATGCAGCCGTCGGCGAGCGTCTGCTTACCGCCGACAAACACATCGGTGGCACGACCAGTGAGCGTGCGGCCGGCAAAACCGGAGTTCTCGGCACGCGACTCGTATCCATCCTCGCCGACCGTCCAGGTGGCGGACGTGTCGAACACGGTCAGGTCGGCAACGGAGCCCGCCTTGACCTGAACCTGGTCGAGGCCCAGGATCTCACGCGGCTTGATGGCCATGAGCTCGACCATGCGGCCCATACTCATCTTGCCCGTGTTGACCAGCTCGGTGAGTACGAGCGACAGCGAGGTCTCGAGGCCGATCATGCCAAAGGGCGCAAGCTCGAACTCGCGCGCCTTCTCCCACGGGGTGTGGGGAGCGTGATCGGTGACGATAGCGTCGACGGTGCCGTCGATGACGCCCTGACGGATGGCCTCGGCGTCCTCGTCGGTGCGTAGCGGCGGGTTGACCTTGAGCGAGGTGTTGTAGGTCTCGTCCAGGTCGTTCTCGGTCAGGAACATGTGGTGCGGAGTGGCCTCGCAGGTAACCTGAACACCAGCGGCCTTACCGGCACGCACGATCTCCAGGCCATGGGCGGTGGAGATGTGCTGAATGTGCAGCTTGGCGCCGGTCAGCTTGGCGATCTCGATGTCGCGAGCGATCTGGAGCTCCTCGCCGGCAGCCGGCCAGCCCTCGAGAGCCAGACGGGTCGAGACCTTGCCCTCGTTGATCTGGCCGTGGCCGACCAGGTCCTCGTCCTGGCAGTGGCTCATAAAGACCTTGCCGAACATCTTGCCGTAGTCCATGCAGCGACGGAGCATGCCCGCGCCCTGCACGCCGCGACCGTCGTCGGTGAAGGCGACGGCGCCGTGGGCGACCATATCACCCATCTCGGACATGGCCTCGCCCTTAAGACCGCGGGTCATGGCGCCCGACGGATAGACGCGGCAGTGACCGACCTCGGCAGCACGGGACTTGACGAACTCCACGACGGTGCCGTTATCGGTGACGGGATCGGTGTTGGGCATGGCGCACACGCCGGTAAAGCCGCCCTTGGCAGCAGCGCGGGTGCCGCTCTCGATGTCCTCTTTGACCTCGTAGCCGGGCTCACGAAGGTGAACGTGCATATCCACCAGGCCGGGGACGAGATACTTGCCGGAAAGGTCGCGGACCTCGGCTCCCTCGACGGCGAGATTCTCGCCGACCTCGGCGATCTTATCGCCGTCAATCAGGACGTCAACGACACCGTCAAGCTCGACGGACGGGTCGACGACGTGGGCATTCTTAAGAAGCAAGGCCATTATCGGCACCTCCAAGCAGCAGATACAGGATAGCCATACGCACGCAGATACCGGCGTAGACCTGCTCCAGGATGACGGAGCGTTGCGGGTGGTCGGCCATATAGGAGTCGAACTCGACGCCGCGGTTGATGGGGCCCGGGTGGCAGATGATCGCATCGGGCTTCATGAGCTTCTCGCGGTCCTTGGTCAGGCCGAAGAGCTTGTGGTACTCGCGAATGGTCGGGAACGGGGCACCCTCGAGGCGCTCCTGCTGCACGCGCAGCATGTAGACGACGTCCAGCTCGGGCAGGACGGAATCAAGGTCGCTCGTCACGTGGTCGCAGCCCAAGACCTCGGGCGCCGGCGGCAGCAGCGTGCCGGGGGCGACGGCGTAGGTCTCGCAGCCCATGATCTTAAGGGCGGGGATCAGCGAACCGCAAACACGGGAGTGCGCGATATCGCCGACGACGGCGACCTTCAGACCGTGGAAGTCGCCCTTGTGCTCCCAGATGGTGTACAGGTCGAGCAGGGCCTGCGTGGGATGGTTGTGCTTGCCGTCGCCGGCGCAGATGACGCTCGCGGGCGAGTTCTGCGTGACGATGTAGGGAGCACCGGCGTGCTTATCTCGCACGACGATGCAGTCGATCTTATAGGCGTTGAGGGTCTCGACGGTGTCGACGAGGCTCTCGCCCTTGACCGTGGAGGTCGAGGAGCCGCCAAAGTTGAGGCTGTCGGCCGAAAGACGCTTCTCGGCGAGCTCAAAGGAGCTGCGGGTGCGCGTCGAGGGCTCGTTGAACATGTTGACGATGGTCTTGCCCTTGAGCGTGGGGACCTTCTTGATCGCACGCTCGTTGACCTCGGAGAACGCCTTGGCGGTCTCGAGGATGAGCTTGATGTCCTCTTCGGAGTACTCGGTAATGTCGATCAGGTGCTTATGGTTGAACGCCACGGTACTACTCACCTCCCAGCGGCGCGGAGCCCACGTGGGAACCCGGCGCGACGTCGTTAATCTCGACAGCGGTGTGGCCGTCGACTTCCTTCATATATAGGTGCACGTTCTCCTCATGCGACGAGGGAACGTTCTTGCCGACAAAGTCCGGCGAGATGGGGAGCTCGCGGTGGCCGCGGTCAACGAGGACTGCCAGCTCGATGCGGCTCGGACGGCCCAGGTCCATGACGGCGTCGAGAGCGGCGCGAATGGTACGGCCCGTATACAGGATGTCGTCCACCAGCACGACGCGCTTGCCGTCGACGCTAAAGGGAATGTTGGTGGCGTGGATCGCGGGAGCGAAATTGGTAGCGTAGTCATCGCGGTAGAAGCTGATGTCGAGGCTGCCGAGCGGAACGTCGACGCCCTCGATCTCCTTGATCTCCTCGGCGAGCTTCTTTGCCAGAAGGTCGCCGCGCGTGACGATGCCGACCAGAGCGAGGTCTTCACAGCCCTCGTTGCGCTCGAGAATCTCGTGCGCGATGCGGGTCATCGCTCGATTGACGGCGGTCTCGTCCATGATGACCGCCTTGGGGGAAGTCGTGCCCATCGATCTCCTTCCTCACATGTCTTGACTGCTGACACAGTCAAAAAAATAAATGCCCGACCGCTCAAAGCGGACCAGACACCCACAGGAAGGGCTGCTCTTTGGCAGCTATGTAATTCCATGTGGGTATCTCGTACCCCTTTAATGGTCAAGGGATAGTGTAGCCAACCTCGAGCTTAATTGCGAGCATAAATACAGGGCAATCCGTAAACGGTGCCCAACGCTCAATAAACCTATATATATTTGTGGACGAGCTTGAAAACGTACGCACGAGCTGGCATAATCCCCTCTGCTGCACGCAAATCGGATCTACGTCCAGGGCCGTGGCGTGAGCACTATCGCCAAAAGAGAAATATCTCTGTGTAGATTACGCACAGGGAGCTGCTTCTGTGCTATAGTTCAGGCTTGTTTGTTAACGCGACATGTTCGTTTGTCGCCCAAGGAGGGTCAGTTATGTCCAAAGTTTGCGAAGTTTGCGGTAAGCACCCCGTTGCCGGTCGCTCCATCAGCCACTCTCACCGCGTCACCAACCGTAAGTTCCGCCCCAACATCCAGCGCGTCTACGTCGTCGTCGATGGTCACCGTCGCAAGATGAACGTTTGCTCCACCTGCCTCAAGTCCGGCAAGGTTGCGCGCTCCTAAATAAGGTCTTACCAACAAGTACCTCGGACTCTCCGGGTCAAAGACCTCGCGTTCAAATAGAACTTACCAAAGGCGTCCTCCCCTACGGAGGGCGCCTTTTTGCACTCATTGGGGACAGACTTACATGAGTGAAAGCGCTCATATAAGTCGATCCCCAATGAACGAGGCGATGCACTGGCAATTAGTTTGCTTAAAACGTTTCATTTTATTGAAGCGTTTTAGTGTGCCTTTTAGAGGAATCTGACCGTTCGCCGAATAATTTCTTGCTATCATGCAAGGCGTAGGGTAAATCTCCGATCGCAAGGAGACACAAATGGTGAAAAAGTCACCGGAAAACACTACTCCCGCAATTGTGGACAACGTAGAGGCGCTTGAGGCTAAGCTCGCTCAGATGCGAGAGGCCCAGGCGCTTTTTGCTACGTACACGCAGGAGCAGGTCGACAAGATCTTCTATGAGGCCGCCATGGCCGCCAACAAGGCTCGTATCCCGTTGGCGAAGATGGCCATCGAGGAGACCGGCCGCGGCGTTCTTGAGGATAAGGTCATCAAGAACCACTACGCCGCAGAGTACATCTACAACGCTTACAAGAACACCAAGACCTGTGGTGTCCTGGAGCGCGACGAGGCTTACGGCATCACCAAGATCGCCGAGCCCATCGGCATCGTGGGCGCCGTCATCCCGACGACCAACCCCACCTCCACCGCGATCTTCAAGACGCTGATCAGCCTGAAGACCCGCAACGGCATCATCATCTCCCCGCACCCGGCAGCCGCCAAGTGCACCATCGCCGCCGCCAAGCTCGTGCTTGACGCCGCCGTCAAGGCCGGCGCCCCTGAGGGCATCATCGGCTGGGTCGATGTCCCCTCCATCGAGCTGACCAACATGGTCATGCGCGACGTCGACATCATCCTCGCCACCGGTGGCCCGGGCATGGTCAAGGCCGCTTACTCCTCGGGCAAGCCCGCCCTGGGCGTTGGCGCCGGTAACACCCCGGTCATCATCGACGACACCGCCGATGTGCTGCTCGCCGTCAACTCCATCATCCACTCCAAGACCTTCGACAACGGCATGATCTGCGCTTCCGAGCAGTCCGTGACCGTCATCGACACCATCTATGACCAGGTTAAGGCCGAGTTCCAGAAGCGCGGCTGCTACTTCGTCAAGCAGGGTGCCGAGATGGAGGCCCTGCGTGCCGCCATGTTCAAGAACGGCGCCCTCGATCACCGCATCCCCGGCATGGCTGCCGCCAAGATCGCCGAGCTCGCCGGCATCGAGGTTCCCGCCAAGACCAAGATCCTGATCGCCGAGGTCACCTCCACCGACCCCGCCAAGGAGGAGTTCTCCCACGAGAAGCTCTCCCCGGTCCTGGCCATGTACCACGCCAAGGACTTCCAGGAGGCCGTCGACAAGGCCGAGCACCTGGTGCTCGCCGGTGGCCCGGGCCACACCGCCTCTCTGTATGTGCACCCCGCTCAGGCCGAGAAGATCAGCCTGTTCGAGCACGTCATGAAAGCCTGCCGTATCGTCATCAACACCCCGTCCTCGCACGGCGGCATCGGTGACCTGTACAACTTTGGCATGAAGCCGTCTCTGACCCTGGGCTGCGGCTCCTGGGGCGGCAACTCCGTCTCCGAGAACGTTGGGGTGAAGCACTTGATCAACGTTAAGACTGTGGCCGAGCGCCGTGAGAACATGCTGTGGTTCCGCGCTCCCGAGAAGGTCTACTTCAAGAAGGGTTCCACGCCCGTCGCCCTCGACGAGCTGGGCAACGTCATGGGCAAGAAGCGCGCCTTCATCGTCACCGACCAGTTCCTCTTCAAGAATGGCAACACCCGCGCCATCGAGGCCAAGCTCGACGAGATGGGCATCGCCCACGACTGCTTCTATGACGTCGAGCCCGATCCGTCGCTGCAGTGCGCACGTCGCGGTGCCAAGCAGATGGCTCTCTTTGAGCCGGACGTCATCATCGCCGTCGGCGGTGGCTCCGCTATGGACGCCGGCAAGATCATGTGGATGATGTACGAGCACCCCGAGTGCAAGTTTGAGGACATGGCCATGGACTTCATGGACATCCGCAAGCGTATCTTCACCTTCCCCGAGATGGGCAAGAAGGCCTACTTCGTCGCCGTCCCGACCTCTTCGGGTACCGGCTCCGAGTGCACGCCGTTCGCCATCATCACCGACAAGGAGACCGGCATCAAGTGGCCGCTCGCCGACTACGCGCTGCTCCCCAACATGGCTATCGTCGACGCCGACAACTGCATGACCGCTCCGCGCGGCCTGACCGCTGCCTCCGGCATCGACGTCATGACCCACGCCATCGAGTCCTACGTCTCCATCATGGCTTCCGACTACACCAAGGGCCTCTCCGAGCGCGCTGCTAAGCTCGTCTTCGAGAACCTGCCCTCCAGCTTCACGAACGGCGCCAAGGACCCGCATGCCCGCGAGGAGATGCACAACGCCTCTTGCATGGCCGGTATGGCCTTCGCCAACGCCTTCCTGGGCCTCAACCACTCCATGGCTCACAAGCTCGGCGCCTTCCATCACCTGCCCCACGGCCTCGCCAACGCCGTCATCCTGACTCGCGTCATGCGCTACAACGCCGCCGAGGCTCCCGTCAAGATGGGTACCTTCTCCCAGTATCCTTACCCCAACGCGCTGCACAACTACGCCGAGATGGCCAAGTACTGCGGCATCGAGGGCAAGGACGACAAGGAGGTCTTCGAGAACTTCATCACGAAGCTCGAGGAGCTCAAGGACTTCATCGGCGTCAAGAAGACCATCGCCGACTACGGTGTTGACGAGCAGTACTTCCTCGACACCCTCGACGAGATGACCGAGCAGGCATTCAACGACCAGTGCACCGGCGCTAACCCGCGCTACCCGCTCATGAGCGAGATCAAGGAGCTCTACCTGGACGCCTACTACGGCCGCGAGCCCCAGGACTACGCCGTCTGCTAGTTTTAGCACGGTTTTTAACGGCGGGGGTGCACGGGTGTTTCACACACCCCCGCC
>CABUVH010000101.1 GCA_902494935.1 uncultured Collinsella sp. | reverse complement strand
GGGGCCAGCGGCACGTCAAAAGACCATACACCTACGGGCGAAGGACCACCAAACTGGGCTAGGCAGCCGGGCAGATCTTCTTGAAGAGCTCGATGACGTCGTCGAGCGTTGCCTCGCGCGGGTTACCCGGGAAGCAGGCGTCGGCCATGGCGTCCTTGGCCAGGACCTCGATCTCGTCAGCCTTCATGGCCTCGCAGACGTGCGGGATGTTCACGTCGGCGGAGAGCTGCTTGACGGCGGCGATGGCGGCATCGGCGGCCTCGTCGGTGCTCATGCCCGTGGTGTCAACGCCCATGGCGACGGCGACCTTGGCCAGGCGCTCGGCGCAAACCGGCTTGTTGAACTCCATGGCGATCGGCAGCAGCATGGCGCAGGCGACGCCGTGCGGGGTGTCGTAGTGAGCGGACAGGGTGTGAGCCATTGCATGGTCGATACCCAGGCCGACATTGGAGAAGCCCATGCCGGCGACATACTGGCCAAGGGCCATGCCCTCACGGCCGGAGCCGGGCTGGCCGGACTTGGCCTCGGCGACAGAGTCGCGCAGGTTCTCGCTGATCAGCTTAATAGCCTCAAAGTGGAACATGTCGGAGAGCTCCCAAGCGCCCTTGGTGGTATAGCCCTCGATGGCGTGGGTCAGAGCGTCCATGCCGGTGGAGGCGGTCAGGCCGGCGGGCATGGAAGCCATCATGTCGGGGTCGACGACGGCGACCTCGGGGGCGTCGTTGGTGTCGACGCACACGAACTTGCGGACCTTCTCGGGGTCGGTGATGACGTAGTTGATGGTCACCTCGGCAGCGGTACCGGCGGTCGTCGGCACAGCGATGGTGAACACGGCGTGGTTCTTAGTGGGAGCAACGCCCTCGAGGCTGCGGACATCGGCGAACTCGGGGTTGTTGATGATGATGCCAATGGCCTTAGCGGTGTCCATGGAGGAGCCGCCACCGATGGTCACGATAGCGTCAGCCTCGGCGGCCTTGAAGGCCTCGACGCCGTCCTTGACGTTCTGGATAGTGGGGTTGGGCTTGATCTCGGAGTAGAGGCTCCAAGCGATGCCGGCAGCGTCGAGCTCGTCGGTCACCTTAGCGGTAACGCCGAACTTGACCAGATCGGGGTCGGAGCAGACGAAGATCTTCTTGTAGCCGCGACGCTGGAGCTCGCCGGGGATCTCCTTGATGGCGCCGGAACCATGATAAGAAATGGTGTTGAGAACGAAACGATTAGCCATTGATAGCCTCCCATCGTGTGCGGGGCACCCATTACGCCCCACGCTACGAGTCCCATCCTAACGCTTTTGAAACAAAAAACGCGTGAGAACGTCAAATTTGTTAAAGCGTTTCAACAACTGGCATCGTCACTACCCGACCACTAAACAAAAAAAAGGGGGCGACCGAGATGGCCGTCCCCTCCCCATTATCGATCTATCTGACAAGGGGACTGCCCCCTTGTCACACCTTGCCGCTATTTTTGGCAGGCGTCTTTCCAATCTTCGCAGGCACGCTTCCAGCGAGAGCGCAAATCGCGCTCTCGGTCGATAAACATGATGGCAAACGCGACAAACAGCAGCAAGCTCGCCACGACGATGGCGTGCAGGCCCATGCGCTCAATACACCAGTTGCCCAACACGGCGCCAAACACAAAGGTAAAGATCACGCCAAAGTACAGCAGGCCGTTTTCCAAAAAGCCGCGCCTGTGGGTGATGATGTAATCGTCCACGTTTTGCAGCGCGTTGCGCAAGTTGCCGATGCACATGGTCGTAGCGATGCCGTGACCGTGGATCTTGCGGAAGCTCTCAACTTGCATACCGCAGGCAAACGAGGTGAGGCAGTTGGCGAGCAGGTTGAAATTGCCGCCGGGGATAAAGCTCACGCCCAGCAAGATAACGGCTTCAAAGAACACCGTCACTTGGCGCCAGTGAATCACGCTGCCAAACCGCTCGTGTACCAGATCGGCAAGCATAATGCCCACGGCAAACGACACCACGGGGAAGAAATAGCGTCCCGCAAGTGCCCAGTTGCCCTCCGAGATGCTCACGCCCACGAGCAGGATGTTGCCTGTCTGCGCGTTGGCGAAAACATGATCGCGCCCAATGTACGAATAGACGTCCATAAAGCCACCGGCGAGCGCCAAGATAATGCCCAGCTCGATGGACTCCGATATCTGTTTGGCACGCTGCATCGTCGTGCATCCTCCTTGTTGACGACTCTCTCGTGCGTTGGCGGAAACATAGCCGCCGTTCATACTGTAACCCATTGACAACATGGCGTGCGCGCGAGACGGGTTCTCCAACGCGCAGATACACAGTCTGGAAACAAACAGCGGGCGCGGCGCCGACACCCGACGCCTCGTGTACTCCACCAGTCTTTTTAGCGCCGTCCCAAAAAGACTGGTTACAATTACGTGCAGCATACAGACACCGGGAGGGATCGTGGCAAAAAAGCCTCAGCACGCTCAGAACAACCAGCGCAGTCAACAGGGCAAACAGGGGCAGCAGCAAAAGCGTGGCGGTAAGGCGCAGGCCACGGTCGCCCGCACCAAGCATTCCCAAGCGACGCCCGCCCGCCCCTGGCGACCGGGCCGCGATAAGTTCCTCCCCGTCAGCCGCGCCGACATGGATGCGCGCGGCTGGGACCAGTGCGACTTTGTCTACATCTGCGGCGACGCCTACGTGGACCATCCCAGCTTTGGTATGGCCATCGTCAGCCGCGTACTCGACGCACACGGCTACAAGGTGGGCATCATCTGCCAGCCCGATTGGACCGACCCCGCCAGCATCACCGTGCTCGGCGAGCCGCGCCTGGGCTTTCTCGTCAGTGCCGGCAACATGGACTCCATGGTCAACCACTATTCGGTGACCAAGCACCGCCGCCACACCGACGCCTACACTCCCGGTGGCGAGGAGGGGCACCGTCCCAACCGAGCTGTCACGGTCTACGGCAACCTCATCCGCCAGACGTTCAAGGACGCCCCCATCATCATCGGCGGCATCGAGGCGAGCCTGCGCCGCCTGGCCCACTACGACTACTGGCAGGACAAGCTCAAGCGCTCGGTACTGCTCGACTCGGGCGCCGACATCCTCATCTACGGCATGGGCGAGCACGCGATCGTCGAGATCGCCGACGCGCTCGACGCGGGACTGCCCGTCGATCAGATCACCTATATCAACGGCACCGTCTACCGCACAGGCTCGCTCGACGAGGTCTACGACTACGATCTGCTGCCCAGCTGGGACGACCTTACCGCCGACAAGCTCAACTACGCGCGCAGCTTTAACGTGCAGCAACAGAATATGGACCCCATCACCGGGCATCGCCTGGTAGAGCCCTACCCCAACAGCGTCTATGTGGTGCAAAACCCGCCGTCGGCGACGCTCACTACCGATGAGATGGACGAGGTGGCCGAACTCCCCTACGCACGCGACTGGCATCCCGATTACGACGCGGCGGGCGGCGTGCCGGCCTTTGCTGAGATCAAGTTTTCCATAAGCTCCAACCGCGGCTGTTTTGGTGAGTGCTCGTTTTGCGCCCTCACCTTCCACCAGGGCCGCGTGTTGCAGATGCGCAGCCACGACTCGATCATGCGCGAGGCCGAGCTGCTCACGCGCGATCCCGAGTTTAAGGGCTACATCAACGACGTGGGCGGACCGACGGCCAACTTTAGCCGCCCGGCCTGCGACAAGCAGCTCAAGCACGGCGTGTGCAAGAACAAGCGCTGCCTGTGGCCGAGCGTGTGCAAGAACATGGTAGTCGACGAGAGCGGCTACACGCAGCTGCTGCGCGACCTGCGCCAGCTGCCGGGCGTCAAGAAGGTCTTCGTCCGCAGCGGCATCCGCTTTGACTACACCATGGCCGATGCCTCGGACGAGTTTTTACGCGAGCTGCTGGAACACCATGTCTCGGGCCAACTGCGCGTAGCGCCCGAGCATGTGAGCGACGCGGTGCTGTCCGTGATGGGCAAGCCGAGCCGAGCCGTCTACGATGCGTTCTGCCGCAAATTTGAACGCCTGAACCGCGAGTACGGACTCAAGCAGTACGTTGTGCCGTACCTCATCTCGAGCCACCCCGGCTCGACCATGAAGGAAGCTGTGGACCTTGCCGAGGCCGTGCGAGACATGGGCTATATGCCCGAGCAGGTGCAAGACTTCTACCCCACGCCGTCCACCATGTCGACGTGCATGTACTACACCGGCGTGGATCCGCGCACCATGGAGCCGATCTATGTGGCGCGCGACCCGCACGAGAAGGCCATGCAGCGCGCGCTCATCCAGTATCGCAAGCCCGAGAACTACAAGCTGGTGCGCGAGGCGCTGGAAAAGGCCGGCCGCCGCGATCTGATCGGCTATACCAAGCATTGTCTGATTCGTCCCGTGCCGCCGCGCCCGGGCGAGACATCTGCCAACGGCGGACATGGGACCGGCAAGAAGGGCGGCAAGCCACACGGTGGCGCCGCCGGCAAGGGGCCCAAGGGCAGCAAGGGCCACAGCGGTATGTCGCGTGCGCAGAACACCGCCGGCCGCAATCGCGCGGCCCAGGGACGTCAGGGCGCCAACGGAGGCGGACGCCGCAACTAGGGCAGCGGTGCGTTCGCTGCATCCACCCCACACGCGTGGCGCAGCGAACGCATTGCCTCAACGAGGATGACGCCGGCGATAGCGACCGTAATTGCCACATCGAGCGGCGTGTTCACAAACCAGAGCAACGTCATGAGATACGACCCGGCATTAAAGGCAAAGTGCAGCAGGATCGTGTAGCGGAGCTTTCCGGTCGTCACGAGCACCCAACCAAAGATGAGGCCGGCGGCACCCGCGTAGCAACCCTGCACCCAATTCATGTGCATAAAACCGAAGATTGCCGCCTGCAGCACAATCGCCGCGGCAATACCCCACGTACTTGGGGCCGCCCAGGGCACCATGGCGCCGTCCTGCGCGCTCGCACGACGCCGGCGCTTCCAAAGTGGGCGGCACTGCGGATTAAACGCTCGGAGCGAAAACTCAAAAATAATGCCGCGCACCAGCAGCTCTTCACAAAATGGGGCGCCGAGCACCGTAGTCAGGACGGCGAGATAGCTGGTGTCGCCCATGCCTGTTTCCTCGACAAGCTCGCTGTAGTCGGCCGCGGCCTCGGGCAACAGCGACAGCGCGGCGTCGGTCACGTAACCAACGACCACCTGCAGGGCAAGGCCAATCACGATAACGCAGGCGATGCGTTTCCACGCCCCACGCGCTCCCCCGCCGAGCGGGTGCTCGCTTTGCCGGCGTGCCATAAACGAACGCGGCCACAGATAACGCCACCACAGCAGCGCCATCAAAAACGACGCCATCTGCGCGGCAGCCTGAAGCAATTGAATGTCGAGGTCATCGATCGAAAAACCCATGAACACTGACGCGACGCCCAGAGCGGAAAACAAAACCACGCTCAGGGCAATATCGGCAGCGACGACGCCAAAACAGGCAAGCGCCCAAATCATCGCATTGAGCATGCCGACCTCCTCCCGACGACTAGTCATTGGGGACGTTCTTCAACGACTAGCTGTTGAGGACACTCTTTGCCAAAGGCCCCGTTGGGCGAGATGTCAAACGGAAAGGTGCCGCAGCGATTGAACGCGGCGATAAACATGCGGATGGCGTTGGACGGCGTGGTGCCCACGAGCTGAGTTGCCGCCGCGAAGGCTGCCTTCTCCTCGGGCAAGACCTTCGCGACTACGGGGGTCATGTGTTCTGCCATGGCGCTTCCTTTTTGAAACGACGGTAGTGCGGATAGATGCGGGCCACGCGGCTGGGCGACGGGCTGTGAAGGCAACCCGATTGGCCCGCATCCGGAGTTTGTTTCTGCGGCGTTGGTATTACTTGGTATCCCTAAGTATTACCCCGCAGATAGAATACCACACCCGACCCCATGGGAACGGAGGAAAACGAATCATTTTGTAGCTGAGTTAGTATTTAGAGCGTGATGATGTCCGAGATATCGAGGGCCTGAGCGTCGGCGACATCGTGCGTGGCGAGCAGGAGCATGCGGCCGTCGAGCAGGTCGAGCACGACCTCGGCGCATGCGTCGCGTGCGGCGGTATCTAGACCGGTAAAGGGCTCGTCCAGAATAACGGCGCCGCCCGGGCACAGCAGGACTCGAGCGATCTCGACGCGACGGCGCTGCCCGCCCGAAAGCTCGGCCACGCGAGCATGCACGTCGATCCCTGGCACCAGCAGGCGCAGCAATGCCGCGGCGCTCGAAGCATCCACGCGCGCATCGGCGCACACCAACACGTTATCCAGCGCCGAGGCGGATTCGACCAAGCGTGCATCCTGAAACACCATCGAGCACGGCGCGGACTCCCCCGCCGCTAGCGCAAGCAGCGTCGACTTGCCCGCACCCGAAGCACCCATCACACAGATACGCCCGCCCGCGGGCACGTTGAGCGCCAGACCGTCCAGTGCCGGAGCCCACGGCGCGCGATCGCCCACGGCAAGCGCAAGCTCCGCCGCAGCGCCATCGCTCGCAGCCCCCGCACGCCCGCGCAGTCCATGCCCATGCGCCCGCACGGCCGCGCGCCACGCCACGGGCCCCGAAACCCGCAGAAGCCACACCAGCACGCGCTCACACGCCCACGAGGCGGCTACGACCAACACGGTCCACGCCAGCAGATCAGCCGTCTCAATCAAAAGCTTTGCCTGATAGATGCGCTCACCCACGGTGCCCACCGCCATGCCGATGAGCTCCGCCGCCACGCCGGCCTTCCAGCTCATGCCAATCACGGCACGGGCGCACGAAAGCGCAAACGGCAGGACTTCGCACCAGGTATGGGCGCAAAACAGTCGCCAGCCCCGCACGCCGTGCAGGCGAAACATCTGCTCCAGCGGCTTATCCACTTGTGCCAAGCCCTCGACCAGCGAGAAATATACGCCCGGCAGTGCCATCAAAAAGACTGCCGCGATGCTCACGCGCGCCGACCCCAGCCAAATGAGCAGCAGGACCACCACGCAGGCGACCGGCGTCGCCTTTACAAACGACAGTGCCGGAGCCACCAGGTGCGCAAACGCCCGCGAACGTGACGAAATCCCGGCAAGCACGCCACCACACGCCGCGGCAAGCGCCAGCCCGCCCAAGATACGCGCACCCGAGCCTGCCAGAATCGCCCATGTGCCGGCATCGCATACCAGTCGTAGCAACGCCACCACGACAGCGCCCGGCCCCGGCAAAATCAACGGCTG
>CABUVH010000100.1 GCA_902494935.1 uncultured Collinsella sp. | reverse complement strand
GATGATTCGTTCATGAGTGAGCACCCCCAACAAACCGATCGCGTGCTGCGCGACACCCGCATTCTGACGCTGCGCATTTGGGCTGTTGTCGGCTGCATTGTTATTGCTGCTGTCATCTTTAACCTTATGGGCATCCTGGCACCGGTTATTGAGTTTCTTGCCGTCGGCTCCATCATTGCTTTTGTGATGTCCCCGATCACCAACTGGCTCGAGCACCATGGCGTGAATCGCGGCATCGGTTCGCTTATCGCGCTTATTGTTGTTGTTGCCGTGCTCGTCGGTGTCGTTTGCATCTTGTCGCCGATTCTCTTTGGTCAGATCATGGAAGTCCTGAGCCGTCTGCCCGAGCAGCTTCGTGTTGCGGGTGGCGATCTCAACGAGATGATTTCGCATGCCAAGACGCTCAACAACACGCCGCTCAAGGAGTATTTGGACGATAATCTTTCGTCGCTTGTTACTGTGGCATCAAAGTACGTGTCTCAGATCGCTGCCGAGCTTGGCCGCGGTGTGTTCCCGCTCATCACCAATACGGCCTCGCAGTTGTTCGTGATCTTCCTTGGTCTGGTGCTTGCGTACTGGATGGCCTGCGACTACCCTCGCATGCACCACGAGATTTGCACCATCATCGGTCAGGAGAAGGAGACCTCGTACCGCTTTATGGTCGCCATCCTTTCTCGCTCTGTCGGCGGCTACATGCGCGGTATGGTCGTGACGTCCATCTGCGGTGGTTTCCTCGCCTTTATCGGTTTTATGATCATCGGCCATCCGTATGCGGCGCTCATGGCTATCTTTACCGGCATCATGCATTTGGTTCCAGTCGTCGGTCCTTGGGTGAGCGCAGCAATCGCCACAGTGCTCGGTTTCATGTTCAGCCCCATGTTGGCGTTATGGACGCTCGTCGTGACGATGGTCGCGCAAAACGTCACCGATAACGTGATTTCGCCTAAGGTTATGCAGAGCTCGGTGCAGGTGCATCCCATCATGAGCCTCACGGCGCTCGTTATTGGCTCGGCACTCATGGGCCCCATCGGCATGATTATTGCCATCCCGCTTTGTGCGGCCCTCAAAGGTATCTTCGTGTTCTACTTCGAGAATGAGACCGGCCGCCAGCTTGTGGCCTATGACGGCGCCGTGTTTAAGGGCACACCGTACCGCGATGCCGATGGCAACCCGGTCGCCGCCTACGACGCGCTCGGCGACGACACCTTCATTTACGAGTCCGAGCTCATCGGCAACGAGACTGCGCCCGAGGCCCAAGCGATGCCTAAGCCCGAGTTCGATAATCCTTGGATCAAGCTCTCGGGCTTGCAACCCGATGCCACGGGCTTCTTCAAGAATCCCTTCGCCAAGGACGATGACTCCAACTCGGACGACGATACCAAAACCGGCATCGACGGCTCCATGGACGATTCGGATTCTAAATAGGCCCTATTAACGTTTCTTGAAGTTGTAAATGACAATAAACGCGAGCAAAGCGATTGATAAGGGGCCGGCTACATAGAAAAAGAGAACGTCAATTGCGCGTAGAGTGTAATAAGCCTTATCGCCGGACATTACTGCATACAATACGTAGCCAAATGCTGGTTGGTTTGCGTACCAGCAGGAGAAGGCCAAGAGCGCTAAAAGTGCTAGTACCAGAAGTGCATTCAGGACAAATCGTTTACTTTTCATCGATTGCTCCTTCCGGGTGATTCTTATATGTAATTCTACAGCAGTCCTTTTTCAAAGGATCGCACAGTACTGAATAACGTGCACTTTCGCTGGAGGGTCGCTGTTTGGCGGCCCTCTTTTTTGCACTTGCGCGGCGGGATGGTAATATCGTTACGTTTGAACTGTTTCGATGTGAAACCGAGGAGATTCCCTCTATGAGTGCTGACTACCCGTCAATGACTACGGCCGAGATCCGCTCCAAGTTCCTCAACTTCTTTGAGGAGCGCGGTCTTAAGCTCTATCCTTCTTCGTCCCTCGTTCCCGACGATCCTTCGCTGCTGCTTGCCAACGCCGGCATGAATCAGTTTAAGGAGTACTACCAGGGCAAGAAGACCATGAAGGAGATCGGCGCGATTTCCTGCCAGAAGTGCGTCCGCACCAACGACATCGATTGCATCGGCGAGGACGGCCGTCACCTGTCCTTCTTCGAGATGCTCGGCGACTTCTCTTTTGGCGGCGTCTCCAAGGAGCAGGCTTGCGCCTGGGCCTTTGAGCTCATCACCAAGGAGTTCAAGCTGCCGCTCGACCGCCTGTACTTTACCGTTTTTACCGAGGACGACGAGACCCACGACGTGTGGCGTTCTCTGGGCGTTGCCGAGGACCACATCTCCCGCCTGGGCGAGGACGACAACTTCTGGGCCGCTGGCCCCACCGGCCCCTGCGGTCCGTGCTCCGAGATCTACTTTGACATGGGCGAGGAGGTCGGCTGCGGCAGCCCCGACTGCAAGCCCGGCTGCGACTGCGACCGCTTCCTGGAGTTCTGGAACCTCGTCTTTACCCAGTATGACCGCCAGGAGGACGGCTCCATGCCGGAGCTGCCGCACCGCAACCTCGATACGGGCATGGGCCTGGAGCGCATGGCCGCCATCATGCAGCACAAGACCGCCAACTACGACGGCGATCTGATGCAGCACCTCATCAAGCTGGGCGAGAAGATTAGCGGCAAGACCTATGACGCCGACGATTACTCCGGCGCCAGCCGCTCCCTGCGTATCATCGCCGACCACTCCCGTGCCGTCGACTTTATGATCTCGGACGGCATCCTTCCCGGTAACGAGGGTCGCGAGTATGTCCTTCGCCGCCTGCTCCGTCGTGCCGTGTTCCACGGTCGCCTGCTGGGCATCGAGGGCGCCTTCCTGACCAAGTTCATCGACGAAGTCAACGCTCAGATGGGCGAGGCTTATCCCGAGCTGCTCAAGAACGTCGCGCTCGTCAAGGGTATCGTCGCCTCCGAGGAGGAGCGCTTCTCCACGACACTCGACAACGGCCGTGTTTACCTGGACGAGGCCCTGGCAGCGCTTGCCGAGGGCGCTGTGCTTCCGGGCGACGTTGCCTTTAAGCTGCACGACACCTTTGGTTTCCCCATCGACCTGACCGTCGAGATCGCCGGCACCGCTGGCCACGATGTCGATATGGACGGCTTCACTGCCTGCATGGAGGACCAGAAGGCCCGCGCCCGCGCCAATGCCAAAGGCGACGCCTGGGGCAGCTTCAACGACGTTTGGGTCGAGCTTTCCGACAAGGTCGCCGCGACTGAGTTCGACGGCTATGACAACGATGTGATCGAGGGCGCCAAGGTTGTTGCCATCGTGCGCAACGGCGAGTCCGTCGAGTCCGCTGCCGCCGGCGAGGACGTCGAGGTCGTTCTCGACCGCACTCCGTTCTATGCCGAGATGGGTGGCCAGCAGGGCGATGCCGGCGAGCTTTCCGCCGAGGGCGTTTCGCTGACCGTTTCCGATACCAAGAACCACAACGGCCTGTATGCTCACGTCGCCCACGTTGCCGAGGGCACGCTGGCCGTCGGTGCTACCGTGACCGCCGCGCTCGACGCCGAGCGCCGTGGCTTCCTGCGCCGCAACCACACCGCCACGCACCTGCTCGACGCCGCCCTTAAGCAGGTCCTGGGCGAGCACGTCTCCCAGGCCGGCTCGCTGGTGACGCCCGAGCACCTGCGCTTTGACTTTACGCACTTCGAGGCCCTGTCCTCCGAGCAGCTCAAGGCTGTCGAGGACCTGGTCAACCAGCAGATCTTCGCTTCCAAGCCGGTCATGACCCGTGTCATGGGCATCGACGAGGCTAAGGCTGCCGGCGCTGTCGCCCTGTTTGGCGAGAAGTATGGCGACGTCGTCCGCGTTGTCTCCGTGGGCGCTGAGGACCAGCCGTTCTCCCGCGAACTCTGCGGTGGCACACACGCTGCCAACACCGCCGAGATCGGCCTGTTCAAGATCCTTTCCGAGTCCTCCACGGGCTCCAATGTCCGCCGTATCGAGGCCGTGACCTCTAAGGGTGCCCTCGACTATATGGCCGACCGCCTGGCACTCGTTGACGCCGCTGCTACTGCGCTCAAGTGCCGCGTGGATGAGGTTCCCGCTCGCGTGGAGAACCTGCAGGCCGAGCTGCGCGAGACGTCCAATAAGCTCAAGAAGGCTCTGACCGGTGGCTCCTCCGACGCCATCTCCAGCGCCATCGAGGGCGCCGTCGAGCTCGACGGCTATAAGCTCGTTGTCGCTGAGCTCCAGGGCCTTGAGGCTGCCGACCTGCGCAACGTTTGGGATACCGTGCACCAGAAGGTCGCCGGCCCTGTCGCCTGCGTTGTTGCCAGCGTGACCGAGAAGGGCACCCCGGCCCTGCTCGCCGCCGGCTCCGATGACGCCGTGAAGGCCGGTTTCCACGCCGGCAACGTGATCAAGCAGATCGCGGGCCTGGTCGATGGTCGCGGTGGCGGCCGTCCCAACATGGCCCAGGCCGGTGGCAAGAACGCTGCCGGTATCGCCGATGCCCTTGCGGCCGCCAAGACCGCGCTCGGCGCCTAAGAACCTAAGTAGTCGCTGTGGTCGCGCTTGCGCTGGACATAGGGGAGACCAGGATTGGCATCGCCGTCTCGAGCCGTGATGGCAAGATGGCGATGCCTGTCAAGGTGCTTCCGGCTGCCGAGGTCACCGGTATGGCCAAGACGTTCCGCTACCTGGTTGAGGACTATGAGCCCGACATCCTGGTAAGCGGACGCCCCCTGACCATGGCCGGTGAGCCCGGCCCCCAGGCCGAGCGCGTTGCCGCCGTGGCGCAAAAGATTGCCGACGAGCTCGATCTTCCGCTGGAGTTTGAGGACGAACGTCTGTCTTCGCAAGAGGCCAAGCGTATCCTGCACGAGCAGGGCCTCAACGAAAAGCAGATGAGGGGCAAGATCGACATGATTGCCGCCAGCCTGTTTTTGCAGACGTGGCTCGATCGTAAAAACGAGGAGGTTTCGCATGTCTAGCGCTTCCGATCCGCGCCAGCAGAATCGTACACGGCAGCCGGCGTCGCGCCCTGCCCAGCCTGGCCAGCGTCCGGCACAGCCGACGCAGCGTGCAGCTCAGCCTGCCGCGCGCCCGGCGCAGTCCTTCTCTCATTCGGCCCAACCTGTTCAACGGACGGGTCAGCAGCCTTCTGCTCGTTCGGCCCAGCCTGCAGGCGGTACCCGCTTTAAGCAGCAGGCATCTACCCAGCGAGTGCAGGCCCCCCAGTCGCATTCGCATCACGCTCTCGGTTCCCACGGCGTTGCTCCGGCTACGCGCTCGAGCTATAACACGCACGTCCGCCGTGGTACACAAAAGAAAAGCTCCCCGGTGCCTATGATTATCGGTGGCGTCGTCGCCGTGCTTGCGCTTGTCGCGATCGTTTTCTTTGTCGTGCCAGCCGTCAAGGGCTTCTTTGGCGGTGAGGATGCGAAAGTCGCTGCTGGCCAGCAAGTTACTATCACGATTCCCGACGGTGCCTCGGGCGATACTATCGCCTCGATTCTCTCTGAGAACCATATCGTCGAAAATCCCAAGGATTACTATGCGGCGGTGAAAAAGCTCAACGCCGATATGTCGCTCAAGCCTGGCACCTATTCGTTTACCACGCTCATGGATGCGACCAAGGTTGTTCAGCAGCTCATGGAAGGCCCCAACGCGGGCTCCAATGCGCTGACTATCCCTGAGGGCCTAACGGTCGATCAAGTCGCCGACCGTGTGGCCCAGGCTTACGACAGCATCTCTAAGGAAGACTTCCTCAACCAGGCAAAGGCCTCCAACTACGTGGACGACTATAGCTTCCTTAAGGGCGCCGCCAACGACTCGCTCGAGGGCTTCTTGTTCCCCAAGACTTATTCGTTGGGTGATTCGCCGACGGCCGATGACGTGGTTCGCGCTATGCTTGACCAGTTCAACGCCGAGTATAAGTCGCTTGACTTTGCCAGCTGCGAGGCCAAGATCAAGGAGCGCTATGGCGTGGAGATGTCCGATTACGACATCGTTAACCTTGCCTCGATTGTCGAGCGCGAGGGCCTCAACGCCGATCAGCGCGCGCATGTGGCATCGGTTTTCTATAACCGTCTGGCGGGCAAGCTCGATGGCCTGCGTTACCTCAACAGCGATGCGACCATGATGTATGTCACCGGCGGCGAGGTTACCGCCGACGACCTGCAGAGCGATAGCCCGTATAACACCTATAAGCATGAGGGCCTGCCGCCCACGCCCATCTGCTCTCCGTCGCTCGAGGCGCTCAAGGCTACCCTTGAGCCGACCGACTCCGATGACCTGTATTTCTACATTACGCAGGACGAGGAGTACTTCTCGCAAACCTACGAAGAGCATCAACAGTCTTGGAATTAACATGAGGATTTTTAGCCCCAAACGATACGTTGCCTCGGTCGATCGCATCGACCTTGATACCCTGTGGGCCGACGGCAAACGCGCCATTCTGCTCGATCGCGATAACACCCTGGTGCCGCGCGACACCGAGCAGGTTCCCGCCGCGGTTTCCGCTTGGCTCGATACCGCCCGCGCCAAAGGCTTTAAGCTGTGCATGGTGTCCAACAACTGGCATCGCGACCAGGTCATGAGCTCTGCACGCGAGCTGGGACTCGAGGCCATTAGCCACGCCATGAAGCCGGCGCCGTTTGCCCTCAAGGCGGGTCTTAAGCGCCTCGGCGCCACGGCCGACGAGGCGGTGCTGATCGGTGATCAGCTCTACACGGACGTGTGGAGCGGCAATTTTGCCGGCGTCGATACTATCCTGGTTAAGCCGCAGGCAACCCAGGACCTGTGGTACACGCAGATCTTCCGTATCTTTGAGCGCCGGGCCCTGCGCGACCTTCCCTGCGAGGAATAGGTTTCGCCATGTCTCAGCACATCAAACACGGCTGCGACCATATCTTCTTTATCGGCTTTTTGGGCGCGGGCAAATCGACGCTTGCGCGCAACGTCGGCACTATGTTCAAGCGGCGTTTTATCGATACCGACCGCCTGGTCGTGCGCCGTTGCGGCAAGTCGGTAACCGAGATTTTTGAGACCGAGGGCGAGGATCGTTTTCGCGAGCTCGAGACCTCGGCGCTCCGTTCGCTCCAAAGCGAGCGCAGCCTGTTGGTTTCGTGCGGGGGCGGTATCGTCGAGACGCCGGTGAATATTGAGCTGATGCACGAAATGGGTACGTGCGTGTACCTCGAGGGCGACTTCGAGGATTCGATTCGCCAGATTCGTCGGTCCGACACGCGCCCCGATTTCCGTTCGCCCGAGCATGCCGCGCGCCTGTTTGAGCATCGTC
>CABUVH010000099.1 GCA_902494935.1 uncultured Collinsella sp. | reverse complement strand
CGCGGCGCCCTTTTATTCCAAAATCTATGAAGGGGTCCGCTCGGTCATGAGTTCCGAGCGGGCCCCTGCTGTTAGCTTGTGGCACTGAGTGGTTTAGGCCTCGTCGACGACCTTGAGGCCGCGCGTGTGATCGATCTCGTTGAGGAGGTTAACGCGACGCTCGTGACGGCCGCCCTCAAACTCGGCGTCGAGCCACTCGTCGACGATCATCTTAGCGAGCTCGGAGCCCACGACACGGGCACCAAAGGCGAGCACGTTGGTGTTGTTGTGCATGCGGGAGAGCTTGGCGCTGAAGGGCTCGGAGCACACGACGGCGCGTACGCCCTCGACCTTGTTGGCAGCCAGGCTAATTCCGACACCGGTGCCACAGATGAGGATGCCCAGGTCGACGTCGCCGTTGGCAACGGCCTTACCCACCTTGTAGCCGGCGATGGGGTAGTCAAAGCTCTCGGAGGTGTCGGTGCCAAAGTTCACGACCTCGCAGCCGCGCTCCTTCAGGTGCTCGGAGATGATGTTCTTGAGCTCGACGGCGGCGTGGTCGTTGCCGATACCAATCTTCATGAGTGGTTCCTCTCTGGTCTGTGCGGCGCAAATGCTAAAGGTTTTACCGCGTTCGACTGCATGATAGCGCGACTTTTG
The DNA here is from genome assembly GCA_902494935.1 of uncultured Collinsella sp. Lineage (GTDB taxonomy): Bacteria > Actinomycetota > Coriobacteriia > Coriobacteriales > Coriobacteriaceae > Collinsella. The sequence continues at coordinate 6,730 of CABUVH010000099.1, read as the reverse complement.
CGTAAACGCTCGGGCGTTTTTTGGTCAAACGCTTTAGCATGCAACAAGACCGGCTTCTCATGAATGAATGCTGTCAGTTTGTGCTTGAGCGCCGTCCGCCGGAACCATGGTTGCAGTTTTTGATGCATTGTTATCAAATAAAGGAGCTAACTATTTTTGAGAGCCAAGCCCGTTATGCAAGCAGGAGATACCTATGCCTACCGATTCCCTTCGTGATGCCGCGTTTTGCGATGTTTTGAACCGCGAGCTTGTCTGTGCACTCGGCTGCACCGAGCCCATTGCCGTTGCCTATGCAGCAGCGCTGGCGAGCCAGACGCTCGGTTACGAGCCCGATCATATGGATGTTGCCTGCTCGGGCAACATCATCAAGAACGTTAAGAGCGTGACCGTGCCCAACTCGGGCGGTATGCACGGTATTGAAGTCGCGGCCGTGCTGGGTGCCGTGGGCGGCGACGCCAAAAGCGCGCTCGAGGTGCTCGAGAGCGTTAACGATGAAGACCGTGCTCGCGTGGCCGAGCTCCTCGCCGACGCCGACTACTGCGATGTATCGCTTGTCGAGGGTGTGCCCAACCTCTACATCAAGGTGACCGCAACGGCCGGGGGCCATACCGCGGTCGTCGAGATTACCGACCACCACACCAATGTCACGTGCCATACCCTCGACGGTATTCCGGTGTGCGGCAAGTCGGCGGGGGAGTGTGCCGCCTGCGCCGAGCGCGTCGTGGCCGAGCGGGCGGCAGATAACGCCGACACGCCCATGTCGATCGAGACCATCATCGACTTTATCGAGGACGGTGACATTGAGGACGCCCGTGCTGCCGTTGAGCGTCAGATTGAGCTGAATGGCGCAATCAGTGCCGAGGGCCTTGCGCACGCTTGGGGCGCCGAGGTGGGTCGTACGCTGCTGGGTGCTCGTGCCGATGACGTCGCCTGCCGTGCCCGTGCCCGTGCGGCCGCCGGGTCCGACGCCCGCATGAACGGCTGCGCGCTGCCGGTCGCCATCGTGTGCGGCTCGGGCAATCAGGGCATTACCTGTGCCTTGCCCGTTATGGAGTATGCCGAGTATTTGCGCTGCGACCATGATCGCCTGGTGCGCGCCGTGATGCTGTCTGATCTGATCGCCGTGCATATCAAGAGCTATATTGGTGCGCTCTCGGCGTTTTGCGGTGCTATTTGCGCCGCATGCGGTGCCGGTGCCGCGATTACCTGGCTGTGTGGTGGCACGCGCGAGCAGATTGGCGCGACGGTTTCGAACACGCTCGGTAACGTGGGCGGCATCGTGTGCGATGGCGCCAAGGCAAGCTGTGCCGCCAAGATTTCCGCTGCCGTTGACGCTGCGATTCTGGGCCACGATATGGCCATGCAGGGCCGCGGCTTCCGCGCCGGTGAGGGCCTGATCCAGGATACCGTCGAGCAGACAATCGCCAGCATGGGCTATGTAGGCCGTGTGGGCATGAAGGACACCGACGTCGAGATCCTAAACATCATGATCGGCAAGACTCGAGTCTGTTAGGACAGTTCGTTGGCTATTTGGTGTTCGTAGAAGGCTTCGATAACGGCGTTGAAGTCGCGGGCGAAGTCTTCCATGGTTCCGCGCCAGGTGGCTCGGCTGGGCTTGCCTTGGCCCACAAAGGCGGTTTGGATGCCGCAATCGGGGGACGGGAAGTCGCGTTTGGGATCGTTGCCCACCATAAGGACCTCGTGTGGCTCGAGTCCCATCACCTGAAGCTGCTCTAGATAGTAGGTGGCATCGGGCTTGCAGCGGGTGGTGTTTCCCATGTGCGTGACGAGCTCAAAGGGGGCGTCGGCCAGGTCGCCCCAGCCCATGCGGCACTCGATGGCCCCTTGGGGAAAGCTGGGGTTGGTAAAGAGCGCGCAACGCAGCCCTGCGTCCTGTACGGCCTGGAGCGCGGCGTGTGCGCCCGGCATGGCGTGGGCGTTAATGACATCGTCGTTCTTGTACGGAAGAACTTCGCGGTCATAGTAGGTAAACGCCTCGTAGATGAGGGGATCGGAGAGGCGGATCCCGCATCGGCGCTCGACCTCTTCTTGGTAAAACTCAAGATTGGTGCGGTTGTCCGTGCCGCTGCGGCGATTGGCGTTGAGGTCGACTAGGATGGTGCCGAGGCGTGCCATCGTGCCACCGCGGCTGCGGCGCCCGATATCCGCGAGCATCGAAGAGACATCCTTAAAATAGCGAAGGATGAACGCGTTGAGGTTGATGCTGAGAAGCGTCTCGTCCATATCGAAAACGACTGCTTTGAGCACGCGGGCACCTTTCTCGAAAAATCGATCTAGAATCGTTGGCTCCGGATACTTTACCCCAAAGCCGAATGCCTAGCTGGTTATCGTCAAGTTGCGGAGACGTGTGTTCATAAGATTACGAAAAAGTCTCCACACGAGTAAAAAATCGCAGTTCACGCTTGAAATCGAACTCATTTCCCCGTAACCTATACGAACGTGATTGCATAAGCGTCACATTAGTATCTGTCGGCTCCCGAGTGTTCCTAAACGTTGTGTGCTTGTCGCACCCTTCTGTAGGTCCTAGCAATCGGGGCCCCGTAGTTCGAAAGGGGTCCACCTTTGAGTGAGATTCAGAACTCGTCCATTTTCTCTCTTGACGATGTCAACGAGGAGGAGATGAACAACCTCATCGACGGTACGATTACCGACTTTGATGAGGGCGATCTCGTTAACGGCACTGTCGTTAAGATCGAGCATGACGAGGTGCTCGTTGACATCGGATTCAAGTCCGAGGGCGTTATCCCGGTCCGCGAGCTGTCCATCCGCAAGGACGCTAACCCTGCAGACATCGTTGCACTCGGTGATCCCATCGAGGCTCTGGTTCTCCAGAAGGAGGACAAGGACGGTCGTCTGGTCCTGTCCAAGAAGCGTGCCGAGTACGAGCGTGCTTGGAACCGCATCGAGGAGAAGTTCAACTCCGGCGAGAACGTCGAGGGCGAGGTTATCGAGGTTGTCAAGGGCGGCCTGATCCTCGACATCGGCCTGCGTGGCTTCCTGCCTGCTTCCCTCGTCGACCTCCGTCGCGTCAAGGACCTCACCTCTTACATGGGCACCCGCATCGAGGCCCGCGTCATCGAGATGGACCGTAACCGCAACAACGTCGTCCTCTCCCGTCGCGTCGTGCTCGAGGAGTCCCGTAAGGCCGAGCGCTCCGAGATCCTGTCCAAGCTCAAGTCTGGTATGCGTCTCCAGGGCACCGTTTCCTCCATCGTCGACTTCGGCGCCTTCGTCGACCTCGGCGGTATCGACGGCCTCATCCACATCTCCGAGCTCTCCTGGAACCACGTCAACCATCCTTCCGAGGTTGTCAAGGTCGGCCAGGAGGTCGAGGTCGAGGTTCTCGACGTCGATCTCAACCGCGAGCGCATCTCCCTGGGTCTCAAGCAGACCACCGAGGATCCGTGGCGCGCACTGGTCAAGAAGTACCCCGTCGGCGCTATCGTCGAGGGCACTGTGACCAAGCTTGTCCCGTTTGGCGCTTTCGTCGACCTGGGCGAGGGCATCGAGGGCCTGGTGCACATCTCCGAGATGGCCAACAAGCACGTCGACCAGCCTTCTCAGGTCACCCACGTGGGCGACAAGGTTCAGGTCAAGGTCATGGAGATCGACCTCGACCGTCGTCGTATCTCTCTGTCCATGAAGTCCGCTGCTGAGACTCTGGGCGTCGAGATCGAGGTTACCCCGCTTCCTTCCGAGAAGAAGGACGAGGAGACCGACGCCGAGTAAATCGGTTTGACGATCACTTGTTTTAAGGGATCCGTCCGCAATGGACGGGTCCCTTTTTGCTTTCGCTGCTGATGCACGCGATGCTACCCGGGCTGTCCACAGGCTATTGGGTTGTCGGTGAATGAAAAAATGCCGACATCCCGCCTCGGGGAGGAGGCGGGAACGCACCGAGTAGACGGAGGGGTGCGGAGCGCGGTCGCGTCTCGACTGACGACATTGCCCATCGACAACCCAATTGTACTGCATGGCGTGGTTCTTGGTTTATCGTGTCGAACGCTTGTGTTGTGCCATTGCCTGCGGCAACGGTGTGCTACACTCTTGCACTGCTGAGTGGGCCAGACGGTCGCGCGATGTGCTGTTTGCAGTACGCGTGAGGAAAGTCCGGGCTCCAGAGGGCGGGATGCCGGCTAACGGCCGGGCGGAGTGATCCGACGGAAAGCGCCGCAGAAAAGAAGACTCCCACCTGCGCCGCAAGGCGTAAAGGGAAAAGCTGAAACGGTGGTGTAAGAGACCACCAGCGTCGTGGCAACACGGCGGCTTGGCAAGCCCCATCCGGAGCAAGCGCGAATAGGAACGCTATGGGCCGGCCCGGTCCGCGTTCGGGTAGCGTGCGTGGAGCTGCACGGTAACGTGCAGACAAGATAAATGACCGTTCACGACAGAACCCGGCTTATAGGCCCACTCAGCACTTTGTTGACGCTGCGAACCCGTCAGCGCGGCAATCTGCCTTTCAAGCCTTCGGGCATGACCATAAGGTCAATGCCCTCGTCTTTCAAGGCACCTTGCTCGCGCTGACGGGTTCTCGCTGTCGGTGACGGTATCATTGGCGTTCCCGTTCTTGTTGGCAAGGTCAACGGTGCTGTCTTTGCCGTATTATTGAGGCTGTTTGTTGCTTTGCTTGTGTTTGAGGGGCTTTGTTGGACAGCTATTTTACTTTGCAATCGAATGTTGAGGCTACGGGCGAGTTTGTTGACCGCAAGAGTCGCTTTATTGCCCAGCTGGTCCATATTGAGTCCGAGGACGAGGCAAACGCCTTTATCGAGATGGTTCGCAAGCGCCACTACGATGCTCGACATAATGTGCCCGCGTGGATTTTGGTCGATGGACGCGAACGCCAGAGCGATGATGGTGAGCCGAGCCGCACAAGCGGTATGCCGACGCTCGAGGTGTTGCGCGGCGCGGAGCTCAAAAATGTTTGCTGCGTAGTGACGCGCTATTTTGGTGGCACGCTGTTGGGGCCTGGTGGCTTGGTACGCGCCTATACCGCGGCGACGCAGGCAGCGGTGGCCGCGGCTCAGGAGGCCGGGCAGATCGTTGAGATGACAAGCGTCGTGCCGGTTGACGTGCATGTGGCCTATCCGCAGTACGAGCAGGTACTTCGTTTGGCGCAGGATTCGGGTGCCAAGGTTTCGGATACCGATTACGCGGATGCCGTGACACTTCATTTGGTGTTTAAGGCGGGGGAGCAGGAGCCATTTTGCGCTAAGATGCGCGAGCTTATGGCAGGGCGCGAGGAGATCGAGGTCGGCGCTCCCGAGTTTGCGGAGTTCTAACGACGACGGCCGGCGTGCTTTTGGATGGATTCCAAGCGCGACGGCCGTCGTTTTTCTGTTGCTGCCGTTTACTCGGCGAGCTGCTTTAGCACATCGCAGGCGATCTCGACGGCATCGTCGATGCAGCCGGGACAGCTGCGGAGCGGACCCTTGTCCGATCCGATGCCTTTGAGCGTGCCGCAGATGGTCGTCGTGTTCTTCTCGCCAAAACGCTTGGCGATTTCGCGCGACAGCTTGTAGGTCTGGCCCTTAGTCTTGGGGTTTTCCATGCCGTCGCTCATCACGAAGCCCATGATGGCCACGGCGCCCGAGATGGCGCCGCAGGTTTCGGTCATGCCGCCCATGCCGGCGCCAAAGCCCTCGGTGAGGGTAAAGGCGGTCTGGGGGTCGAGCCCGACGGCGGGCGCGAGCGTGCAGGCGACGGCCTGTGCGCAGTTGAAGCCACGGGCGTGATATTCGGCAGCTTGAACCTGACAGGCGGTGATGTCGAGCTGGGCCGTATCGATTTGCTTCATCGTTGTCTCCTTGGTCACGGTGTACCCGCCTATGGTACCCGTGACGGGGCATGTAATCATCGAGAGCTTCATGTATGCCTCATTTTTATCTATCGAGCAAATGCCCAAGGCTTGAGATAAATACCCCTGATCAATTTGTCCCTTAACCTACCTTGGGGATGGGTTGAGAGGGGTACAGGGTAGCGGTATCGTGAACCGAATAAAACGTAACCCAGGCAAGGGAGCTAGATATGAGCGAGCAGACCATCGGTACTACATGTGTTCAGGGCGGCTATCACCCGGGAGATGCCGAGCCGCGCCAGGTGCCCATCTACCAGTCCACCACGTGGAAGTACGACACGTCGGAGCATATGGGCAAGCTGTTTGACCTGGAGGAGTCGGGCTACTTCTACAGCCGCCTGCAGAACCCCACGTGCGATCTCGTTGCCGCCAAGATCTGCGAGATGGAGGGAGGCACCGCCGCGATGCTCACGAGCTCGGGCATGGCTGCGAACTTCCTCGCGATCTTTAACGTGGCCGGTGCCGGCGATCATGTGGTCGCTAGCTCTGCCATTTACGGCGGTACGTATAACCTGCTCGCCCATACTATGGAGCGCATGGGTCTGACCTGCACGTTCGTCGCCCCCGACTGCACCGATGAGGAGCTCGAGGCAGCCTTTGAGCCCAATACCAAGCTCGTCTTTGGCGAGACGATCGCCAACCCCGCCCTTGCCGTGCTCGATATTGAGCGCTTTGCCAAGGCCGCACATGACCACGGTGTGCCGCTGATGGTCGACAACACCTTCCCGACGCCCGTGATGTGCCGTCCCTTTGAGTGGGGCGCCGACATCGTTACGCACTCCACCACCAAGTACATGGATGGACACGCTGCCTACCTGGGTGGCGTGATCGTCGACCACGGCCAGTTTGACT
>CABUVH010000098.1 GCA_902494935.1 uncultured Collinsella sp. | reverse complement strand
GACGGCTGATGCACCAGTCGGGACGCTGCTCGACCATGGCACCGATGCGGTTTGCCGCGTGGGCCGGATACCACTTGACGTTCTCGCGGACCTCTTTGCCAGCCTGCTCGCGCAAACCGGTCTTATCCATCGAGACGAACCACTGGTCGGTAGCACGGAAGAGCACCGGGTGCTTGCAGCGCCAGCAGTGCGGATAGCTGTGCGTGATCTTCTTCTCGAGGACGAGGGTGCCGCGCTCGCGCAGGAACTCGATGATGTGCGGGTTGGCCTCGTCGGTATCCATGCCGCTGAAGGGGCCACCGGTGCCAAACTCCTCGCCGGTGTAGAACTTGCCGTCGTCATCGACCGGCATGCAGATGTCGGTGATGCCCTCCTTGAGGCAGGCAAAGTAGTCGTCGACGCCGTGGCCGGGCGAGTTGTGGACAATACCGGTACCGTCATCGACACCGACGTAATCGGCCAGCAGCGCCACGCCCTCGACACCGTCGAAGATCGGCTGCTTGTAGTGGATGTGGTGGAAGGTCTCGGCGGGAACCACATAGGGCTTGCCGTCGACCATAACCGGAGTGTACTCCCAGCCAAACTCCTCGCAGCACTTAGGAGCCAGGTCCTCGAGCATGACCTCGGCGCGGCCGTCGTGCTCAACGGCGACGTAGGCGGCGCCGGGCTTGAGAGAAACGGCCTGGTCGGAGGGGATGGTCCACGGCGTGGTCGTCCAGATGATAAAGTCAACCGGGCCGTCGAAGTTCTCGAGACCGGCGGGCTTGGAGGTCATCTCAAAGCGCACGAAGATGGACGGGCTCGTCTCGTCGGAGTACTCGATCTCAGCCTCGGCCAGCGCGGTGTGGCAGTGCTTGCACCAGTGGACGGGCTTGTGGCCGCGATAGATCATGCCCTTGTCGAACATGGCCTTGAAGACCTCAATGTCGGCGGCGTCATGCTGGTGATAGAGCGTCAGATAGGGGTTGTCCCAATCGCCGAGCACGCCCAGGCGACGGAAGCCAGCCTTCTGCAGCTCGATGTTCTCGACAGCGAACTTGTTGCAAAGCTCGCGGATCTTAGCCGTGGAGGTCTGGTTGAACTTCTCGGTGCCGAGCTTCTCCTCGACCTTATGTTCGATCGGCTGACCGTGGCAGTCCCAACCGGGAACATAGGGAACCTCATAGCCCTGCATCATCCAGTAACGGTTGATCATGTCCTTGGAGATCTTGTTCATGGCGTGGCCGATGTGGATCGGGCCGTTGGCGTACGGAGGGCCGTCGTGCAGCACGAACTTCTTGTGACCCTCGTTCTTCTTCAGAACCTGCTCGTAGACCTTGTTGTCCTGCCAGTCCTTGAGTCGCTTTGGCTCGGACTTGGAAAGACCGGCACGCATGGGAAATCCGGTTTTGGGCAGATTCATCGTCAGCTTGTACTCGTTTGCCACGGTACCCCTTTCTTGTCATGGGCGCGCACGCCCTCTGGGCACCAAAAAAGCGCCCGTCCCTACAAGCTGGGACGAAGCGCCACAAAACGGACAGTCTGTCCGTAAAAGCTCTTCGCTTAACCACCCAGCTTAGATGCCCTCGCTCGCGTCGCCGCGCGCTCGCATCCGTTACTCGGCTGGTCTGTATCGACGACCATCTCGGCGATGTCTACTAAGACGAACCTGCGCGGCACGTCCGTTGGGACCGCAGCTCCGGGGTGATTTTCATCGGTCGCATGCACGGGTTCTCAGCGCTCCCCGCTCTCTGTAGCATGCGGACGGCCGACTACTCGTCCCCATCAACGCTTATGCGGAGTATGCTAGCACGTTCCGCGCCGGCGAAAAACCCTCAACACTGGTTTTATACGTTCGAAATTTCTCGCTATTACAGCCCTTCTCTAGGAGCAAAATACCTGAAAGCACTTTATCGAACGAAAGAAGGTTGCTATGCGCACGATTGGAATGAGCGACTACACCGTTGGCGAGGATTGCTTTGACGAGCTGCCCGGCGCGCTGGCCGAGTACGGCGCGAAGAAGGTCGCGATCATCGGTGGCAAGCGAGCCCTGGCTGCGGCGCTGCCGGGCATCGAGGCGGCGCTTGAAGGTACCGACGTCGAGATTCTAGAGACGCGCGTCTATGGCACCAACAGTACGCGTGCCAATATCGCCAAGGTCGTGAACTCCCCTGCCTGCCAGGAAGCCGACGTGCTCATCGCATGCGGCGGCGGCAAGGCGCTCGACACCGTCAAGACAGCTGCCATCGAGCTCAAGAAGATCGTCTTCACCGTCCCGACGATCTGTTCTAACTGCTCCGCCGCGACCGCCATTGCCGTTGTCTACAACGACGACGGCTCGCTCGAGGGCTATTCGTACCCCAACCGCCCCGCGCACATCTTCATCAACCCCAAGATCATCGCCGAGGCGCCAGCAGAGTACTTCTGGGCCGGCGTGGGCGATGCCCTGTCTAAGCAGCCCGAGGTCGAGTACGCCACGAGCGCCGGTAATTTGGAGCACACCGCCGGTCTTGGCCTGGCACTCGCCCACACCTGCTCCGAGCCGCTGTTTACCTATGGCGTCCAGGGTCTTGAGGACGTGCGCCAGGACCTGTCGACCGAGGCCGTCAAGCAGATCGCGCTCGACATCGTGGTCAACACGGGCTATGTCTCGAACCTGACCAACCAGAACGATTACTACTACAACTCGAGCGTGGCGCACGCATTCTACAACGCCACCTGCAGCATTCCGCGTGAGGGCACCTACCTGCACGGCGAGGTCGTGAGCCTGGGCGTGCTCGTGCTGTTTGCCTATACGGGAGACACCGAGAACCTTGAGCGCTACGCCGCCTTTAACAAGCAGATGGGGCTGCCCGTGACGCTTGAGCAGGTCGGCCTTACCGAGGCCGACATCCCGGCGCTGTGTGAGTATGCCCACGCCACCAACGAGTGGAAGCAGGGTAACCCGGAGCCCTTCACCGACGAAAAGTTCGCCGCCGCCATCAAGGCCGCCGACGCCTACGGCCACACCCTCCTCGCCTAACCTACCAAAAAGTGACAGGTTTATTTTGGCAGGTTTTATATGGGTAAATACCATTGAACAATTGGTGAGATAGTCTAGCTTGCCAGCAAAAGGGGCGACCATCTACTCGATGGCCGCCCCTTTTATTTACTACTTCAACATGCTGGGGTCGAACTCGCTTGCCGGGATCACACGGTAGCCGTGGCGCAGGAGCAGGTCGACGAAAACACCGTTGCCCGCGGTGAGCGTACCGCTAAAGGTGCCGTCGTAGATGTGACCCGCACCGCACGAGGGGCTGCGGTCCTGAAGGATGCACGCGACTATCTCTTCCGGTCCGCCTGCCTGCTCGCACATATCGAGCGCACGTTGGGCACCCAGGCGAAATTCGCGATCAACCGAGATGCCCTCGCAGGTACGAACCTCGCCGTTCACAATCTCGGACGGCTTGCGCGGCGTGAGCAGGCCGCCAAAGACCTCGGGGCACACGAGGAGGACCTCGGTCCCCGTGCGCTCGCAAGCCTCGACCAACGCGCGGTGGTAGTTATCGAGCCCGTTATACTTGCAGCTCTCGCCCATCAAGCAGGCGCTCACCACGATCTTCATTTCCATCCCTCTCAAGCAAAACGCCCCATTTGAGAAAGCTGCTCAAATGGGGCGTCGGCGTTTACTGGCTCGGCCGCGGCGTTACTGCTGCTTGGGCATCAGCGGGTTCTCGCGCGTGAGGAGATTCATGAACTCCTCGCCCGTGATCGTCTCCTTCTTGTACAGATAACGAGCCAGCTCGTGGAGCTTGAACTTGTTTTCCTTGAGGATCTGCAGGGCGCGGTCGTGCGCATCCTCAATCAACTTGGCGACAATTGCGTCCACACGCTCGGCCGTACCGGGGGCGCAGGTGAGCGACGTATCCTGGTTGAGGTACGCATTCTGGACGGTACCGAGCGCCATCATGCCAAACTCGTCGGACATACCAAAGCGCGTCACCATGTTGCGAGCGAGCTTGGTGGCCTGCTCGATATCGTTGGCGGCACCGGTCGTCATCTCGCCAAAGATGAGCTCCTCGGCCGCGCGACCACCGCAGTAGACGGCGAGCTTGTCCAGGACCTCCTGGCGCGTGGTCAGGAAGCGCTCGTCCTCCTCGACCTGCATGGTGTAGCCCAGGGCACCGCTCGTGCGCGGAACGATGGTGATCTTCGTGACCGGCGCAGAGCCCTTCTGGCGAGCGGCAACAATGGCATGGCCGATCTCATGGTAGGAAACGACCTGCTTCTCGTGGTCGGAAAGCACCGTGGACTTACGCTGTTGGCCGGCAATGACGACCTCCACCGACTCCTCGAAGTCGTCCTGGGTTGCACGCTTGCGACCTTCGCGAACGGCGCGCAGGGCGCCCTCGTTGATGATATTGGCCAAATCGGCGCCCGAGGCACCAGGCGTGGCGCGGGCAATCGCGGTCAGATCGATCGGCGGCTGGGTCTTCACGCTCTTGGCGTGCAGCTCAAGGATATTCTTGCGACCGGTCAAATCGGGCAGCTCGACGGGAATGCGGCGGTCAAAGCGACCGGGACGCAACAGAGCCGGGTCAAGGCTGTCGGGGCGGTTGGTGGCAGCAAGGACGACGATGCCCTTGTGGTTATCGAAGCCGTCCATCTCGGTCAGCAACTGATTGAGCGTCTGCTCGCGCTCGTCGTTGCCGCTAAAGCCGCCGCCATCACGCTTTTTGCCGATGGTATCGATCTCGTCGATAAACACAATGCACGGGGCCTTTTCCTTGGCCTGCTTAAACAGGTCACGAACCTTTGCAGCGCCGCGACCAACAAACATCTCAACGAACTCAGAGCCCGAAATGCTGAAGAACGGAACACCGGCCTCGCCGGCAACAGCCTTGGCAAGCAGGGTCTTACCGGTACCCGGAGGGCCAACAAGGAGAGCACCGCGCGGCAGCTTGGCGCCGATCTCCTCGTAGCGCTGCGGCTTCTCCAGAAAGTCGACGACCTCCTTGAGAGACTCCTTGGCCTCTTCCTGGCCGGCGACGTCCTTAAAGGTCACGCCCACGTCCTTGGAGGCGATCACGCGCGCGCCGGACTTACCCAGTCCGCCGCCGCCAAAACCGCCGCCGCCAAAGTTCATCGACGGGCCGTCGTCACCCATGGCCTTCTTCATGCGGCGGTTGAGCCACCAACCGATGAGGAAGAAAATCGCCATGGGAAGAATGAGCGTAAGCAGGTAGTAGGTCATCAAACCCGAGTTTTTATCGGGAACGACCGACTCCAGCGAAGCGCCAGACTCAAGCACGCGATCGGTAAAGCCCGCATCATTCGGCACACCGGTCGTCTTATAGGCGATGTTCTCGTCCTCGCCCTTCTTGGTGTAATAAATCGAGTAATCGTCCGTGTTGTACTCGACCTTGTCGACGCTCTTCTTGTCGAGCGCTTTGACAAACGTCGAATAATCGGTCTTCGTAATCTGCTGCGTGTGACCGATGTTAGGGAACAGAACGGTCGAGAGCACGAGGTAGACGACGAAGGCGATGAGCACGTAGAGGATCATATTCCGTCTACGTTTGTTGTCATCCATCTCCATCTGCTTAAACTCCATCTACTGGGGTTGATAATGCTATCTAGAATACCCAACCCAGACGGCGATAAACCGACGCCGGGCACGAAAGGACAGAGATGGCATCACTGGAAGTCGGCAAGGTTCAGATTTACACGGGCGACGGCAAGGGCAAAACCACGGCCGCCTTGGGGCTAGCTTTGCGCGCCACAGGTTATGGGCTCGACGTACTCATGCTGCAGTTTGCCAAGAAGCTGCACTGCGCCGAACACGATGCCGCGCCACGCCTAGGGCTGCGAATTGTACAGGCCGACCGCGACACGCCCGAGGCTTGCGCCGCACAGATCATGGAGCTCGCATGCGAGCAGATATCACAGGTCGACGTTCTGATTTTGGACGAACTCGGCGAGGCCATGCGCCGAGGTTTTGTGGCGCGAGAGGATGTCGAGGAACTGATCACGATGAAACCCGACACCACAGAGCTCATACTGACCGGCCGCGGCCTGCTGCCCCTCGCGAACCTCGCCGACCTTGTCACCGAAATGCGCCCCATCAAACACTACTTCGACGAAGGACTCCTAGCCCGCCAAGGCATCGAATACTAGCCATTGGGGACGTCCCGAATGGCTAGGCGGTGGCGCGGCCGAGCCAGTTGCCGCTGTGGTGGTAGATGGTGAACATGGTTGCGGTGATGAGCCAGGTTACGGGGTAAACCAGCAGCAGGTGCTCAAGCGACGGATCGAACGGCATAATCGCAAACACCCAGATCACCCTGAGCACGACAGTGCCAAAAATCGTGAGCAGCATGGGCTGCAAGCTCACGCCGGCACCGCGAATGGAGCCCGACGCGTTTTCGATAATCGAGAAGATCGCGTAAAACGGCGCGATGAAATGAAGAATCGTCGTGGTGTACGCCGAAATCGAAGCATCGTCGACAAACAGACGCGACAACGGACCCGAGAACACCAGCAGCACGGCAGACAGGCCACCAATGAGCATAAACGACAGCACGAGCGACGTATGGTAGCCCTTGCGCATGCGCTCGTAGTTGCGCGCGCCAAAGTTCTGCGCCGAGAACGTAGTGATCGATACGCCGAGCGCCTCGGTCACCATCCAGATAATGCCATCCAGGCGCCCAGATAGACCCCAAGCAGTCGTGACATCGGCGCCAAACGAATTAACCGACACCTGGATCAGCACGTTCGAGATCGAATAGGCAGCCGATTGAAAACCGAGTGGCAGACCACACGAGATCATACTCTTGCAAATACCGCGATCGATACCGAGCTTAGACAGCGAAAGACGCCATGCACCCGGAGCGCGCATCATGCGCAACACGATCATCGTTGCATTGGAGCAAATGGTCAGCGCCACTGCGATGCCGCAGCCCAGCGCCTCCATATGCAACACAGCGACAAAGATGATATCCAGCACCACGTTAACAAGGCAGCCAGAGGCAATGATCACGGCGGGCCCGCGCGTGTCGCCCACGGCACGCAGCAGTGCGGTTCCCATATTCAGCAGCAGCGCCGCAACCATCGCGGCAAAATAACAGCGAGCATAGGCCACACCCTCGGCCAATAGTTCATGCGGCGTGTTCATAAGCACCAGCATGGGCTCAACGAACACTATGCCAAGAATCGAGAAAGCGATACCGCCCACCAGCGCGAGCGTCATGGCTGTATGGACCGAACGACTCAGTCGCTCATCATCGTGCTGGCCAAAATACTGACCGGTAATGACCGCGCAGCCGGCGCCGACGCCAACGCAAAAGCCAATGCAGATCTCGGTGAGCACCATCGTGGCTTGAATGCCACCCAGCGCGAGCTTGCCGCCAAACTGGCCAACGATATACGTACCGATAAG
>CABUVH010000097.1 GCA_902494935.1 uncultured Collinsella sp. | reverse complement strand
GCATATGAACTTTCCTGCTCTACAGTCCTGCGCAAGACGGAAAGCACATTAAGTGCTTTCCTTTGCGTGCGGAGCTCGCGATAAAGTTCATATGCGCCGCCCGGCTCCCGCGGCTCTCAGGGGCTCCCATCCCAAATGCGGGGCAAAGCTCCGCACGCCAACTTTTTCTTTCAGCTAAAGAACGCCGGAAATTCGACGCTGGCTTGTTAACCTTGCTGGACGTTGTCGACGCCAAACCAGCCCAGAAGCTATATCGATACAGAAAGGTCCCCGGACGGAGGGGCCGGATATAAGGTTTATCGCGAGTTCCGCACGCAAAGAAGGCCACTTAATGTGGCCTTCGTCTTGCGCAGGACTGTAGAGCAGGAAACCTTATATCCGGCCCCTCCGTCCGGGGACCGCGCCGTACCAGCTACAGCGTCATGTTTGGATCGGCGTCGACGTCGAACGGCGAGATTTCACCTCGGTCGAATTTACGGCGAGCGACCTCCGCGATCATGGCTGCGTTATCGGTACAGGCAGACAAGGGCGGCACCGTTACGCGAATCCCCTGACGTCCAAGCTTCTTGATCATCATCTCGCGCAGATGCGGGTTGGCCGAGACGCCGCCACCGATGCAGTATTCCTTGCATCCGGTAGCGTGCAATGCGTTTTTGGCCTTCTTGTACTGCACGTCAAAGACAGCTGCCTCAAACGAAGCTGCCAGATCGGGCAGGTGGATCGTGCGCCCGGCCTTGGTCTCCTGTTCAATGTAGAGCGTCACAGCGGTTTTAAGGCCCGAAAGCGAGAAGCGATAGTCTCCCCTGCTGTTAAGCGCACGGGGGAAATCGATCGCCTTGGGGTTGCCCGTCTCGGCCAGCTTGGAAATGATGGGGCCACCGGGATAGCCCAGACCCAACGCCTTGGCTACCTTGTCGAAGGCCTCGCCCACAGCGTCGTCGAGCGTCTCACCGAGCACCTCGTAGTCGCCCCATGCCTTCACGTGCACGAGCATGGTGTGCCCACCCGAGACAAGCGTGAAGATAAACGGCGGTTTGAGGTCGGGTTGCGCCAGCAGGTTGGCAAACAGATGCCCCTCCAGATGGTTGACGCATACGAGCGGCTTACCGGCAGCGTAGGCAAAGCCTTTGGCAAAGGCAACGCCCACCACGAGGGCGCCCACCAGGCCCGGACCCTGTGTCACGCCCACGGCGGCAAGCTCGCTGGGAGCAATGGCTCCACCCTCAAGACCAAGCGATGCTGCGGCATCCTCGAGCGCCGCATCCACGACACTCACAATCACCTCAACGTGTTTGCGCGAGGCGATCTCGGGCACCACGCCGCCAAAGCGGGCATGAAAATCAATCTGTGTCGACACCTGGTTGGCCAGCATATTGCCATCCGCATCGATAATCGCCACGGCCGTCTCGTCGCAGGAACTCTCGATAGCGAGCACCAGGCGGCGGCGCTCAATTTCGGTGCGCTCCCCCTCGGAGCGCCCAGGCGCAGGCAGCGGCCATACGCGTTGCTCGGCTGCCGTCGGCTCGGGCGAGGCGTTATCGACCGGAAGTACGAGGGGAAGTGGGGCCGTCATGGCGATGGCGTCTTTGCCGACACCGTAGTAGCCACGACGACGACCCACCTCGGTAAAGCCCAGAGCGGCATAGAGCGCAATCGCGCCCTCGTTGCCGTCCTCGACCTCGAGCGAAGCCGTGGTGCAGCCGAGCATCTGGGCATCATAGCTCACATGCGACAGCAGCTTGCGGGCAATGCCCTCACGGCGATGTGCCGAGTCGACGGCGACATCCAGAATCTGCACATCACCGTCCACGACCATACCGCCGGCAAGGCCCAGCAGCTTGCCGTCGTCGTGTGCCACCCACCAACTGCGCGGCGCAGCGACGTCCTCGCCCAGTTCGGACAGGAACATGCCCGGCGTCCACGCCTCGTGTCCGGCACCTTCAAAGCAGGCAGCCTCTAGCGCGCTCGCGCCCTCGGCATCCGCCGCGCCCATGGGACGGAACTGCAGATGACGACCGGCGAGCTCATCGGCAACGCCCGTAATTTCGCTCTGCGCACTCTCGGCAAGACCAAGACGCTTGCGCTCGTTTTCCTCGGCATCCGAAAGGCGCGTGTAAATCGGCAGGACGCGAGCCGGATCGCCGTCACCCGCAGCGTGCACGAGCAGCAAGCCCTCGCCCGAAGGCCACCACAGGTCGCGCTCCACGCAGCGGGCGGTCTCGTCCTCACCCAGCAGCTTGCCATAGCGCACGAGACCGTCACCGGTCAGCTGAACCTGGTCCCAGTCCGCTGCTCGGCGCCACTCATCGAGCGCCACGGCGGCCTTGACCACGTGTTCGCGCTCAAATTGACGCTCGGGACCCTCATCGCCCAGCATATATAGTGCCGGATATACCTCACCGCGCATGGCATCGGCCAAGATACCAAGCTTGCCGCGCACGCCAGCCTTCCACGCCGTCCAAGCGCAAGCGTCGAGCGTCGACACGCCCAGCAGTGGAACATTGGCACCGCGCGCGAGGCCCTTGGCAGTGGAGATGCCGATGCGCACACCCGTAAACGACCCCGGGCCGCGGCCGACCACGTAGTAACCAACATCGCTGCGATCCAGACCGGCTTGAGCCAGCACGCCATCAACGGTATTCACGAGCTCAACGTTGGCGTGACGGCGACACATGTGGTCGCCACTCACGAGCTTCGTCTCGCCCGTCTGCCCATCAATCCAGCTTGCCGCGCAGGCAAGCATGTCGGTCGAGGTATCGAGCGCCACCACCAGCGCGTTGTCGTTATGCAAGCTCATCTTGTACAGCCTTATCAATCAAATGGGAAAGCTCCATTGCGCGGTCACCGTGCGCCTCAAGCGTTATCGTTCGCACATCGCTGTCGCCCTCATCACGCTTGAGCGTCACCGAAAGATACTCATCCGTCAGCTCGTCCTGGAATTGTTCGCCCCATTCCAGCAAGCAAGCACCCTCATAGCCCAGCGCATCGAAAATGCCCGTATCCTCGAGCTCGTAGGCATGCTCCAGGCGGTATAGATCAAAGTGAAACAGCGGAATACGACCTTGATCGTGAACGGCCATGAGCGCAAACGTAGGGCTCGTAACCATATGCTCATCGCCCAGCCCGCGCGAGACGCCCTTGGTAAAGTGAGTTTTGCCCACTCCCAGGCCACCGGTCAGGATGAGCACATCGCCGTCCTCAAGGCACGGTGCAATTAGCTCGCCAAAGTACTCCGTATCGGCAGCGCAAGTCGTTTTGTAAGTACCTACCCCCAGGCGCTCCAGGGACATATATGCTCCTTATTATTCCGAGGCGTCCTCTGGTGCGGGATGTCGCTCCAGATAGTCGCCCAGCATCTTAAAGTCTTCCTCCAGCAGCTCCTGCCACGCCGGATTGCGCAGCGCTGCTGCCGGATGGAACGTGGGCATTACTACAAAATGCCCCATCTGGTGGAACCTGCCGCGCAGCTTAGTAATGCCAATCTCGGTCTTAAGCACAAAGTGCGTCGCGGGGTTGCCGAGCGTCACGATAATATCGGGCCAGATGCTTCGAATCTGCTCACGCAAAAACGGCGAGCAAGCCAGCACTTCCTCGGGACGCGGATTGCGGTTTCCCGGCGGGCGGCACTTAAGCACGTTGGCAATGTAGACGTCTTCGCGTTTGAGGCCCGCCAGCGACAAAATGCCGTTGAGGTCCTCGCCTGCCGCCCCCACAAAGGGCTCGCCCTGCAAATCCTCATTGCGGCCCGGCGCCTCACCAATAAACATCACGCGAGCGCGGGGGTTTCCCACGCCAAACACGATATTGTGACGCGACTGGTAGAGCTGGCAGAGGTGACAATCGCCCAGAACGGCCTCAATTTCCTCGAGTGCGACCTCACGTGGTGCCTGATGGGTATGGCCGGGGATGTGCATGACGCCCATAGCGGCTCCTACACGTAGACCTTGTCGAGACGCATGCCAAAGCCGCAGGCGACCTCGTAGTTAATCGTTCCGCGCAGTCGGGCCATCTCGTCCATAGTGATCTCGGCATCGCCATCGCGGCCGACAATGATCATCTCGTCACCATACTCGGCCTCGGGAATCTCGTGTGCCGGGTTGGACTGAATGGCGACCATAAACTGGTCCATGCAGATATTGCCAACCTGATGCACACGCTCGCCGCGATACAGCACATCCATACGATTGGAAAGCGTACGCGATAGGCCATCGGCATAACCGATCGGCAGCGTGCAGATCTGAACGCGCGTACGCGGTACGCGGTAGGTAAAACCGTAGCCCACGCCCTCACCCATCGCAGGGTGTGCCACGCGCGTCACACGCGCATGGACGCTCATAACGGGATCAAGCTGCATCACGCGGCCACTCAGCTCGCACGGCTGCATGCCATACAAGCCAACGCCGGCGCGGATCATATCAAAATGCATCGAGGGGTCGAGCATCGAGGACGGCGTGTTGGCGCAGTGCACGATACCGCACTCAAAGCCCGCATCCTTAATGGCCTGAACGGCCTCGGTAAAGCGCTGACACTGCAGTTTGTAGTCCCAGCCCGAAGGTTCATCGGCCGTGGCGAAGTGCGTAAATACGCCGTCGCACTGAATACCGCGATGGAAATTTATACCGCGGACAAAGTCGAGCACCTGCGTGTAGTGAACGCCGATACGATTCATGCCCGTCTCGATGGCGAGATGATACTTGCCCACTTTGCCCGCCGCGACGGCACATTCGCCATACGCAAGAGCAAAGTCAGACGTATAGACCGAAGGCATGATATCAAACTCGAGCAACGTCGGAATGGCCTCGATAGGCGGCTCGCTTAGGATGAGGATGGGTTTCGTAATCCCGCCCTGTCGGAGCTCAACGCCCTCGTTAACCGTCGCCACGGCAAACATGTCGGCACCGGCCGAATACATGATCTTGGCGCACTCAACAGCTCCATGGCCATAAGCATCGGCCTTGACCACGCAGCACAGGCGCTGACGTGGATTCAGCAAGTTCTTATAGGCCCTCGTGTTGCGACGGAGCGCCCCGCGGTCGATCTCGACCCAGGACCAGCGCGTCAAATCGGCTTTATTCATGATTAGTCATCCGACCCTTCGTCCATGATTCCCAGATCTTCGAGCGCATCCTTTGCCGCCAGCTCCATGGCAGGACCGATCAAGTCGATAAGATCGGTCGCGATGACGCTCTTCTCACCATACTCCGTCGCCGCGGCAAAACCGGCGTAGCTGTGAAGTGCGACGGCGTACGAATACAGCAACTCCCAACGATCCATCTCGTCGCGCATGGTGGCAAGCGTGCCGGCCAAAATACCCGCGAGAACATCACCCGAACCGGCAGTTGCTAGAGAAGCCGGACCCGAGAGCGGCAGCAGCACACGCTCAACGCCACAGATAGCCGTCGTCGGCCCCTTGGCAATGACCACCAGATTGTCAGAGCCTGCAGCCCAGACAACCTTCTGCGCGGCTGCAATCGCAGTACCAAGGTCGTTCACCTCGTCACCGGCAACCAGACGCGAAAGCTCACGATAGTGCGGCGTCATAACCAACGGCTGCTCGCGACGATACATCTCGGGATTACTATCAATACCGTCAATGGCAATCTTAGCAAGGCAGTTGAGTGCATCGGCGTCCAAAATAAGCGGCACATCAAGCTCGAGCAAGCCCGAAACCACCTGCATAGCGCCGGCAGATGTCGTCATACCGGGACCGCACAGTACACAGCTGTACTTCTTTGCAATCTCGCACACAGTCATGCGCGCAGCGGCGCCAAAGGAGCCGCGGGAATCAGACGGAATAGCAAAGACGGGAATCGAAGGAAGTGCCATGCGAATAAGATTGGCGCAGGCGTCAGGAGCCGCGACTGCCACGTAACCAGCACCCGCGCGAGCTGCAGACTTGGCCGCCATAATGGCAGCACCAGGATATTGCGCAGATCCGGCGACAATAAGCACAGAGCCACGGGAATACTTATCGATATTCGTAGGTAGTGGAGCAAAGTAATCAACTAAGTCACCGGGCTCGACAATCTCGGCGGCGTGGTCGACATCATCGATGACCTCGTCAAGACGGTCGTAAAGATTGCCGCAGATCAAATCGCCAGCATACTCAGGACCATCAGCGCTATACAGACCAATCTTGGGCGCAATCATCGTCACCGTATGCTCGGCACGAATGCAGTCGTCATCAACAACGCCCGTCTCGGCATTCAGGCCCGAGGGGACATCAATGGATACGACACAATCGGCGCATTCATTGACCGTAGGAATCCAGATGGAGAACGGCGCACGCAGATTTCCGTGGAAACCGGTACCAAAAATGGCATCGACAACAGCATCGGCCTTATCGATCAAAACCTCGAGTTCGTCACGCGAGGGGCCGACGCAAACGTGCACATCGCGGCCGGCAGTACGACGAGCAACATGACGTGCCAGAGCAGCAGGAATCTCATCCGGTTCAACCGGAGAAACGATATCGACGTCCACACCCTTATGGCTCAGGATATCGGCGGCAACCCAACCGTCGCCGCCATTATTACCAAAACCGACCAGAACGAGAACCCGATCGGGATTGAGCTTCAAGACCTCGTTGGCGGCAAACTCACCCGCTAGCTCCATAAGCTCGGCCTTCGAAGTCCCTTCGCGTTCGATGATATCCTCGAGACGAACGACTTCTTCGGTACTCAAAACCGGTTTCATCTATGCTCCTAGCGTATCTTGCGAAGCATCGCCCAGGTGCTCCGTCAATGCTGAATTCTGCAGCTGCTCAAGCTCATCTAAAACAGAGCGAGCCTCTTTAAATGTCTGCGCTACGCGTTTCTTGGTGCTCACCTTTTCCTCTTTTGGCTTAGGCCGAGCATCTTCGGTAATCGCGATGGCATTCGCAACGGCCAAGTCTCCTGTAAGCGTAATGGAAAGAGCGACCTCAACAACACCCAGTTCTTGAGCGATCTCGAGAGCACGGCCCGAAAGCAGCGCCTTCGGTTTGCCGAGTTTATCACGCGTTACCGAAACATCCTTGCGACCCACGCCTTGACTAAAACCCGTGCCGAGAGCTTTAAGTACCGCCTCGCGCGAAGCAAAGCGGCTAGCATAGTGAGCAGCGGGACGCGATGATGCATCGCAATACGCACGCTCTTCTTCGGTGAACACACGCCGAGCAAACGACGGCGTCTTTTCAAGAATTGATTTCATGCGGGAAATCTCGACGATATCAACGCCGATACCAGCTTCAGCCATGTTCACCTCCATATCGCACAGACTAAGTTATTGTAGCCCGTTCACAGAAGATGCGACAAACGAGGGTTATAAAACACAGCTACTATGTGAGACAAAAGCCCGTAAACGCAATCAGAACCACCCTTAAAAAGGGTGGTTTGCTCTTAGGGTATAACCCACGGGCCCCGGGCTCGCGTCTAAAGGCGCGGGCCCGGACTTCGTCCAGGCCTAGTGCATCTTGACCCGTGG
>CABUVH010000096.1 GCA_902494935.1 uncultured Collinsella sp. | reverse complement strand
GCTGGAAAACGCTTGCGCGTTTCCTCAGCTCCGCACCCTGTCGGGTTCGAATCCCGGCGCATGGGTAGCAAAAAGCCCGCTACCGAATTGGTAACGGGCTTCTCAGATTCTGTGGTGCCCCCAGCGGGATTCGAACCCGCGATATCCACCTTGAAAGGGTGGCGTCCTTGGCCGCTAGACGATGGGGACAGCGGGAAAGAGTATAGCAGACTTTTTTAGCCGTTCACATATCGTTGGCAAACTGAAAAACCACCACAAAGGTGCCTGTCCCCTTTGTGGTGGTTGGGGCGTTAGGGGAGGAGCTTCATGGCGGCGTCGTGGGCGGCGTGCTCGTAGGTGTCGTCGAGGGTTTTGAGCGGCAGCAGGGCCGTGGCCTGCGCATCGCCGCGGCGCTCGAGGGCGTGCGCGATCAGCCAGTCGGCGAGTTCGGGGTTCTTGGGCAGCGCCGGCCCGTGCAGGTACGTGCCGATGACGCCCTTGTAGATAAGACCCTCAAGGCCATCGTCGCCGTTGTTGCCGGTGCCCGCGACGACGGACGTTCCGAGCGGCGTTGCCTCCGTGTCGAGCAGGGTGCGGCCACCGTGGTTCTCGAATCCCACAAAGGGCTCAGGTGCCAGATCGGTTTTGACCGCTACGTTGCCGATCAGGCGGTCGGAGCCGCGTACGGTTTCGGCGGCAATGACGCCTAGGCCCTCAATGCGATCCTCGCCCATGTAGTACGAACGGCCGAGCAGCTGATAGCTGCCACAGATGGCAAGCAGTGTGCCGCCGTCCTCAACATAGGCCGCGACCTTGTCTTTTTGGGCGAGCAGCTCGTGTGCCACGGCTAGCTGGTCGCGGTCGGAGCCGCCACCCATCATGACGATATCGGCATCGGTGAGATCGAGTGACTCGCCCATACGGACCTCGTCCACGCGAACGGGGATGCCGCGCCAGGCGCAGCGGCGCTCGAGAGCGATAACGTTGCCGCCGTCGCCGTAGAGGTTGAGGGCATCGGGATACAGGTAGACGATGCGCAGCGGGCGCGAAAGCTCGACTGGCGCAATGCCGACAGGAAGAGCGCTGCCGTCGGCACGGGCTACGGCGCGGGCAGCAACCGTGGCTGCATCGGCACCCTTCAGTCCGTCGAGCTCCTTGACCAGCGGCGGGAAGGCCGTGTAGTTGGCGACGGCGTAGAAGGTGTCATCGGCGGCCTCGTCTGCCACGGCGCCAATTGCCTGCGCGACGTCCGAGATAATCGCGGCATCGATGCCGGCGTACTTGAGGCGCACCTGCATGTCGTGCGCGCGCGTGCCTCCGGCAAAGGCGACAAGACCCGGCGTGTCGGCAATGCGCTCAAAGTCGACGTCGTAGATCCACGATACATCGTGGCCGTCGGCATCGTTATCGTTGAGGAAGAAAGCGCAGAGTCTGCCGCCTGCCGTCTTGATGGACTGGATTTGTCGATCGAAGCCTACGGGATTCTTAGCCAGGTTGGCCTCGACGGTGCGGCCGGCGATATCCCAGCGGCCCATGCGTCCGCCGGCGGGGACGTAGGCATCGAGCGTGGGCTGCAGGTGCGCTGTATCCACGCCTAACTCATGTGCGGCAAAGAATGCAGCGGCAACGTTGTAGACCATGTACAGGCCGTTGTAACGCGTGACGATGTGTGCGGCTGGCGCGCTGGAATCAGATCCAAACACCAGGTCAAAACCATAGCCGTCGCAGCCGAGCTCCACGCCCGTCACGCGACGGACAAGCGCAGGGCGGGCCCAGCCGCACGAGGGGCAATGGTAGGCGCCGAGCTGGCCGTATTGCACGTAGTCATACTCCAGCGGCGCGTTGCACTGTGAGCAAAAACGTGAGTCGCTAATACGGTCGGACTCGGTGTTGGTGGCGCCGTCGATGCCAAAGGCAATGCTCGCGTTGGGAACGCGCGCGGCAATCGAGGCGCACAACGGGTCGTCGGCGTTGTAGATGAGCGTTGTCGTCGGAGAGAGCTCCAGCGCATGGGCGATGACGTCTTGGGTATGGTCGATCTCGCCGTAGCGGTCTAGCTGGTCGCGGAACAGGTTGAGCAGCACAAAGTACGTCGGCTTGAGCTTGGGCAGAACGCGTACGGTGTAGAGCTCGTCACACTCAAAAACGCCCACGCGCTTGCCGCTGCTGGTGTGCCTAAGGCCGCCGCGGGCCTCGAGCAGAGCACCCACCACACCAGGTTCCATATTGTTGCCGGCACGGTTGCACACCACGGTAGCACCGCTGGCAGCAACGGCATCGGCGATGAGGTTGGAGGTGGTGGTCTTGCCATTAGTACCCGTAATCACCACGCTGCGGTCGACAAGGCCAGCGAGGTCGCTCAGCAACTCGGGGTCGATCTTCATGGCGATGCGGCCGGGGAGTACGCCGCCCTGGCGTTTGAGGACAGAGCGCAGTCCCCAGCGAGCGATATCGCTCGAGGTGCGGGCAAGAGATGAGCGGAGATTCATGAAACCGTTCCTAACGTAAACGACATGGTCGGGTCGAGTGCGTCACTAAAATCCGTAGCGGCGCGCAAATTCCTGGGCAAGCTGCGATACACCTTCGCAGGCGTTGGCCCAGGGGGCAAAGTCGGGGGTGTCCGAGATAATGCCGTCGGCTTCCCAAACCGCCTGGTGCGAGAGGTCCCAGGGGTCGCGCGGCTCGGGTCGGCAGGGAAGGTACGGTGTCTGGTACATGGGATTCAGCAAGAAGAATGCGCCGCCCTCGCAGCGGTTAGCGAACTCACGCAGCGCACGCACCGCCGGACGCATCTTGTTCGTTTTGAACAAGAGGATTGTGCGGGCGAGCAGATACCAAGGAGAGTTCTCGAGTGCGTCTGCCCCGATCTCTTCCTCGAGCTGGTGGGCTAGGGCAAAAAAGCCGTCTTGGTCTTCCAGACGAGCGAGGGCGAGCAGCACGGTGCCTGCGGCCCGGGTGGGATAGCCTTCTGCCTTAAGGACGCGGCGGGCGTAGTTGGCGGCAGCACGGTAACGAGCGCTCGCCATGCACAGCTGCGAGATGGCCTCGAGCGTGTGGAGCCACCCGATAAGGGCCGGCTCGCTCACGGTAAGGTCTGCCGCGGTGACACCGTCGGCCAAAACATTATTGGCCCAGTAGTGCGGGGCTTCCATGTCGAACCCGGGCACGCTTTGCTGCAGGTAATCGGCCGTGGTCGCCTCGAGCTTCATCAGGTCACCCAGGCAGGCGTCAACGGGCGTGTCGGCCAGGATGATGGCGAGCAGCTGCGCGTCGACGGCCAGTGCATCGACGCGGACAATTTTGAGCAGCTCATCGCGCATGTCGTCGAACAGGCGATTACGCGTCTGTTCGAACTCCTCGTCACTGCCCATGTCCTCGATGCGATGGAGCTCGTCGAGCAGGTGGCGATGAACACCGGCGTAGGACAGCAGTGCCTGAGCATGCTCGGTCTGCGCATACTTATGAGGGTTGACGCTCACGTCGTTATGGACAAGCTCGCGTGCTGCATCGGTGAGTTCGGGGTGCGACGCCAGATAGGTGCGTTCCAGGTAGGCGGGGATGGAGACGCTCGGATCCATTAGAGGTCTCCTCCCTTAAACGGCAAACCCTGCTCGGCCGCCCGCAGTATGCGCTCATCGATTTGGGAACGCAGGATATCGTTGGTGGCGACCCAGGCAGCAAAGCTGGCGTTGTCGGGGGCGCCCAGGCCCTCCTGCAGTACCGGCGTCGCCTCGGACAGCGCGAGGACAAGCTCGTCGGTGGAGCCCACACCCACGTTGACGCGGGCATAGACGCCATCGGGAAACTCGGTTTGGAAGTAGAGCGCCTCGGCCGCGTGCGGGCACGAGCGTGCGAGGATGCGCAAATAGTGCTCGGCGCCCTCGTAGTCCAGCTCGCGCCAGGCAGCGCTCATCAGCGCGATGAGCGTCCACGGGTCCAAGTCGCGCTCCGCATCCTTGGGACGACGGCGCAGCGGCGTGTTGGCGAGATAGGGGACGGAGTGGGCAGAGCGAAAGCGCTTGAGCTCCTCGGCGGGGTATTCGAGCTTTGCCATGGCGAGCATCGCGGTGTGGCGGACACCAGCGGGGTCGTTGGGCGCAAAGTCGAGGCTGCGGTTTGCGGCTTCGAGCGACATGCGATAGCGGCCGCTAATGAGCGCGCGTGACGCAAGGGCGGCAAGCCAGCGCAGGTAGGGGCGGCGCATAAGGTCGCCTGCGGCCTCACGCTCGTAGGGGTCCTGCGCCGAGGCGGTCTTGAGTGCCAGGTCGTGCTCCACCTCGTCGCACTTGGACACCAGATACTGTACGTACTCCTCGTTGGAGTTGGCGGTGAGGGCGGTCAGCATGCGCTGAGCGTCCCAGTTGGCCGGATCGAGCTCGGTTGCCTCGCGAAGCATGTTCTCGGCAGCTGCCTCTTCTTGCTCTGCCTGGGTATCGTCAGGGATAAAGGGAATGCGGTAGTCGACAGCCTCGACCACCTTGGCAATGAGGTGCCCGGCGCGGTCGCGGTCGTGCACGATGAGCGGTGCGGGGTTGCGGGTGAATTGTTCCATCAGACGCTCTACGGCGGCACCGTCGGTGAGCGGGATATTGTCGCGGCGCAAGGCCTCAAGAACGAGGCGATGGCAATCCTCTTGAATGGGATCGAATGCCATGGGGCCTCCTTTGCTGCGGTTAGGGTTCAAATGTTTCTATATAAGGTTCTAGTTTACCCGCATGTGGCACACCGGGGGTGCCGCACTTGGACTTGCACCTTTGCACCACGAAGACGGATGTCGCACAAATGTCGGCACCTTGGACGACCGAGTGGTATCACGGTGCCGCAAACGGTCGATTTTTGGCGGCGAACGGTGCATATTTTGGAGGGGCACGGTCCTGCCCGGGATATGTAGTCAACCTTGATAAAACGTTTGCCCAGCTTGGGAGTATGGATGCCGCACAAGGGTCTTCAGGGATAGAAAAAACGTTTCATCATTGGCGGCTTTAGGTGAATAACTGACCAACCAGAACGGTAAAATAGTGTTTGTCTGAGCGTTGAGACGTTTAGACATCGCGCATTGTCATCGCCGGCAACGCGCAAACCGGTCCTAACGGAGCCAATTGGGTGCTCCGTTATATACGCAAGTCTAAGAGGGGCTTGTTTAGGAGGCACAGTATGGGACGTTTTACCAATCCTCGCGATCTGTACTTTGGTGAGGGCGCTCGCCACGAGGTGAAGAACCTCAAGGGTAAGAAGGCCATCATCGTTTCTGGCGGCAGCTCTATGCGCCGCGGCGGGTTCCTGCAGGACGTTGAGGCCGACCTCAAAGAGGCCGGCATGGAGGTCAAGCTGTTCGAGGGCGTCGAGTCCGATCCCTCCATCGAGACCGTCATGAAGGGCGCAGCCGCTATGCGCGACTTCGAGCCCGACTGGATTGTTGCTATCGGCGGCGGTTCGCCCATCGATGCCGCTAAGGCCATGTGGGTCTTCTACGAGTATCCCGAGGAGTCCTTCGACAACATTATCCAGCCGTTCAGCTTCCCCGAGCTGCGTCAGAAGGCTCACTTCTGCGCCATTTCCTCTACCTCCGGCACTGCTACCGAGGTCACCGCATTCTCCGTCATCACGGATTACGAAAAGGGCATCAAGTACCCGCTGGCCGACTTCAACATCACCCCTGATGTCGCCATCGTCGACCCCGAGCTCACCTACACCATGCCCGCCAAGCTGTGCGCTCACACCGGCATGGATGCTCTGACCCACTGCATGGAGGCCTACGTTTCCACCTGCGCCTCTATGTTCACCGACGCCAACGCTCTGCACGGCATCCGCGAGATCGTCGAGTGGCTGCCCAAGTCCTATGCTGGCGACCATGAGGCCCGTCAGCACATGCACGAGGCTCAGTGCATCGCCGGTATCGCCTTCTCCTCGGGCCTGCTCGGCATCGTTCACTCCATGGCTCACAAGACCGGTGCTGCCTTCGAGAACGGCCACATCATCCACGGTGCCGCTAACGCCATGTACCTGGGCAAGGTCATCCAGTGGAACTCCAAGGATCCCCGTGCTGCCGAGCGTTACGCTTACGTGGCCAAGGAGATCCTGCACCTTCCCGGCGAGACCAACGAGGAGCTCATCGCTGCGCTCGTCCAGAAGATCCGCGACCTCAACGACCAGCTCAACATTCCGCAGTCCATCAAGGATTACGCGAATGGTGGCGTGAAGGTCGACGCCGAGAACCCGCAGATGGTTTCCGAGGAGGAGTTCCTCGCCAAGCTGCCCGAGATTGCCGCGAACGCCGAGCAGGACGCCTGCACGCCCGAGAACCCGCGTGAGACCAAGGCTGCCGACTTCGAGAAGATCCTCAAGGCCTGCTACTACGACACCGACATCGATTTCTAATCGACTCTTGTTATCGTAACGAGGGGCTCCGCACGTATCTGTACGGAGCCCCTTTCTTTTTTCTTTTAGAGAATGGGATAGTTATGGCTGCAATTTTCAATAGCCCCAGCAAGTACATCCAGGGTCCGGACGAGCTGGCCAAGCTCGGCTCCTATGTCGAGCCGCTCGGCGCTAAGGCCCTCGTCATCGTGACGCCTTCGGGCAAGAAGCGCGTCGGTGCCAAGATCGAGGGCGGCTTTGCCGAGGCTAAGGCCGAGCTGCTGTTTGAGGATTTTAACGGCGAGTGCTCCAAGGGCGAGGTCGATCGCCTGGTTGCGCTCGCTCGCGACAACGGTTGCGATATCGTCGTCGGCGTCGGTGGCGGCAAGATCCTCGACACCGCGAAGGCCGTCGCCTACTACCTGGAGTCCCCGGTTATCATTTGCCCCACCATTGCTTCGACCGATGCCCCGTGTTCGGCGCTTTCGGTGCTTTATACCGATGACGGCCAGTTCGACAAGTACCTCTTCCTTAAGGCAAACCCCAATATTGTCCTTATGGATACGACGGTTATCGCGGCGAGCCCGGTGCGCCTGACGGTTTCCGGCATGGGCGATGCGCTCGCAACCTATTTCGAGGCCCAGGCAACGCACGATGCCGACGGCGGCACCTGCGCTGGCGGCAAGGGCGGCATGGCCGGTCTGGCGCTTGCCAAGCTCTGCTACGAGACGCTTATGGCCGATGGCGTTAAGGCCAAGGTCGCGCTGGAGAAGGGTGCGCTCACGCCTGCCGTCGAGCACATCATCGAGGCCAATACGCTGCTTTCGGGCATTGGCTTTGAGAGCTCGGGCCTTGCCGCTGCTCATGCCATCCACAATGGTCTGACGATGCTGCCCGAGTGCCACGGCATGTATCACGGCGAGAAGGTCGCCTTTGGCACTATCGTCCAGCTGGTACTCGAGGATGCTCCGACTGAGAAACTCGAGGAAGTCTTGGGCTTCTGCATTGAGCTGGGCCTGCCGGTCACGATGAAGGAACTTGGCGTTGCCGAGCTTACGCGCGAGCAGGCCATGATTGTTGCCGAGGCCGCCTGCGCACCCGATGACACCATGTGCAACATGCCGTTTGAGGTGACGCCCGAGATGGTTGCAAACGCCATTCTGGGTGCCGACGCACTGGGTCACTACTATCTCATG
>CABUVH010000095.1 GCA_902494935.1 uncultured Collinsella sp. | reverse complement strand
TACAGGTTGTTGAGCACGACCTGCGGAATGACGCCCTTCTTGAGCTCGATGACCAGACGGATGCCCTTTTGGTTGGACTCGTCGCGCATGTCCGAGATGCCCTCGATGCGCTTGTCGTTTACGAGCTGGGCGATCTTCTCCTGCAAGGTGCCCTTGTTGACCATGTAGGGAATCTCGGTAAAGACCAGGCGGCTGCGGCCGGTCTTGGTGGACTCCACATGTGCCTTGGCACGCACGGTAATGGAGCCGCGGCCGGTCTCGTAGCTCTGCCTAATGCCGGCGCTGCCCATGATGATGGCGCCGGTGGGGAAGTCCGGACCGGGCATGATCTGCATAAGCTCGTCGACGGTGGCGTCGGGATTGTCGATCAGGTAGCAGGTGGCCTCGATCGCCTCGGTGAGGTTATGCGGGGCGATATTGGTGGCCATGCCGACGGCGATGCCCTGACTACCGTTGACCAGCAGGTTGGGAAAGCGCGCGGGCAGCGCCACGGGCTCGGCGAGCGACTCGTCGTAGTTGGGCTGCCAGTCGACGGTATCCTTTTGCAGGTCGCGCAGCAGCTCCATGGCAGGCTTTGCCAGGCGGCTCTCGGTATAACGCATGGCCGCCGCGCCGTCGCCATCGATGTTGCCGAAGTTGCCGTGGCCATCGATGAGCGGTGTGCGCATGGAGAACCACTGCGCCAGACGAACCATGGCCTCGTAAACCGCGGAGTCACCGTGCGGATGGTACTTGCCGATAACTTCTCCGACCGTCCAGGCCGACTTCTTATGCGGGCGGTTGGGGTAGATGCCACTCTCGTTCATGGCGTACAGGATGCGGCGGTGCACCGGCTTTAGTCCGTCGCGCACGTCCGGCAGGGCGCGCGCCGTGATGACCGACATCGAGTACTCGATGAACGACTGCTTCATCTCGCGGCCGAACTCCGAAATCTGGAGCTGACCGCCGTTGATGTCCTCGCCGGCCGAAGCGCCACGATCGACCGCGCCGAAGCTCTCCTCGAGCTCGGCGTCGTCATCCTCATCATCTTCATCCTCGGCGTCGGGGTTATAGGAATCCGGATCGCCGTCCTCGCCCTGCTCGGCGCGGGCGAGTAGGCGCTTCAGATCATCGGGCATGCCGGCGTCGCCGGCCTCGTCCATACCCTCGTTGTTGTTGATATCGTCTGCCACGTTACCTCCTCATGGTTTGCGTGGTCCATTAGTTCCCTACCACGGAGACGGCTTTTCCAGGTGCCGCAGATTCGCCCGAAAGAGGAGGGAAGCGTACTTGGGTACGCGACCGACGATTGAGGGCGAAGGTGCGGTGGCTGGGAAAGCCGCAGGGATTAGGCATCCAGGAATCGTGCGTCGTGGGCATGCTTTTCAATGTACTCACGGCGATAGCCGACCTCGGAACCCATGAGCTCGCGCACGGCGCGGTCCGCCACCACGGCGTCCTCGATCGACACGCGCTGCAGGATACGGGTCTTGGGGTCCATCGTCGTCGAGGCAAGCTGCTTGGGGTCCATCTCGCCCAGGCCCTTGTAGCGCTGAACGGTATAGCCCTTGCGCTTCTTGGTGATCTTGCCGTCCTTGGCCTTGCCGTCCTCGTCGTTGTCGTCGGGGTTCAGGCCCAGGCTCTGAATGGTGTCGCGCAGAATCTCGTCTTCGGGCTGGCGGCCGTTGGGATACACGTAATGGATCTTGTTGCGTACCTTAATGCCAAAGATGGGCGGGCAGGCAACATAGACATAGCCGGCATCGATCAGCGGGCGCATGTACTTGTAGAAGAACGTCAGCAGCAGGATGCGGATATGCGCACCGTCAACGTCTGCATCGGTCATGATGATGATCTTGTGGTAGCGCGCCTTGCTGATATCGAAGTCGCCACCGTCGCCGGCGCTCGTCGTGACGCCGCAGCCGATCGCGGTGATCAGGGATTGGATGGTGTCGCTCGAGAACGCGCGGTGGTCACCCACGCGCTCGACGTTCAAAATCTTGCCGCGCAGGGGCAGAATCGCCTGGATGTCTCGGCGACGGCCGTCCTTGGCCGAACCGCCTGCCGAGTCGCCCTCTACGATAAAGAGCTCGGTCAGCTCGGCATCGCGCACCGAGCAGTCGGCGAGCTTGCCGGGCAGCGACGCCGTCTCGAGCAGACTTTTGCGACGGGTCGCCTCGCGCGCCTTGCGGGCGGCGTTGCGGGCCTTGCAGGCCTGCTGGGCCTTCTTGACGATCTCGCGGGCGGGCTTGGGGTGCTCCTCCAGATAATCGGTCAGTCCATCGGTCACGATCTTGAGCGTGAGCGCGCGCATGTAGGAGCTGCCGAGCTTGGCCTTGGTCTGGCCCTCAAACTGCGGATCGGGCAGTTTAACCGAAATGACGGCCGAAAGGCCCTCGCGCACGTCGTCGCCGCTCAGGTTGGCGTCCTTCTCCTTGAGCAGGTTCTGCTTGCGGGCGTAATCGTTAATCACGCGGGTGAGGGCGGTGCGGAAGCCCTCGAGATGCATGCCGCCCTCGGGGGTGTAGATGTCGTTGGCAAACGACATGACGTTCTCGCCATAGCCGGCATTCCACTGCAGGGACACCTCGACCTCGCCCATCTTGGTCACGGGCGCATCCGGATCCGATTTACCCTCGATATAGATGGGCTCCTTAAAGGCCTCGGGGACGTCTTTGCCGTCGTTGAGGAACTTAACGAAGTCGATGATGCCGCCCTCGTAGCAGAACTCCTCCACATGGGGAGTCGCCTCGCGCTCGTCGGTCAACACAATCTTTAGATTCTTATTGAGGAACGCCGTCTCTTGCAGACGGTTGTGCAGCGTATCGAAATCGTAGACACAGGTCTCGAAGATCTCGTCGTCGGGCCAGAAGCTGACGGTGGTACCCGTCGAATCCGAGGTGCCCACGACCTCCATCTTCTTGACGGTCTTGCCGCGCGAGAACTCCATCTCGTAGACGCTGCCATCACGGCGCACCTGCACGACCACGCGCTTGGATAGCGCGTTGACGACGGAGATGCCCACGCCGTGCAGTCCGCCTGAGACCTTGTAGGCCGAGTTATCGAACTTGCCGCCGGCGTGCAGGATCGTCATAACGACCTCGAGCGTCGGGATCTTTTTGATGGGATGCTCGTCGACGGGGATGCCTCGCCCGTTGTCGACGACCGTGATGGAGTTGTCGGCGTGGACCGTCACGTGAATCTCGGTGCAGAAACCGGCCATGGCCTCGTCAACGGAGTTGTCAACGATCTCCCACACCAGGTGATGCAGGCCGCTGGCGCTCGTCGAGCCGATATACATGCCCGGGCGCTTACGAACGGCCTCGAGACCTTCGAGAATCTTAATCTCGCCGCCATCGTAATCGTTTTCGTTTGCCACACGTCCTCCTTCAGCTAAGAAAATGTGTACAGCCTTACTAGTTTATCGTAAAAAAATACCCTCGGGAGCGAGGGTATTTGGCTCTACAAGGCCACCAGATGCGATTTAAGGCTCTTTCTTGCTTTGCACGCCCTTGGCCCACTCGGCACTGGCTCTCATGGCATTCTCGAGGGCCTCGCGCAGTTTTTGGTCTTCGATGGGCGCCACTTGGCGCTCGATCTCGCCGCGTTCGGCTTCACTGAGATCGGCATGCGGGGCCGGCGGGCGCTCGGTCACGGCCGGGCGCAGGCGCTCCTTGGCGGCCGGTGGCGTGTGACCGGGCGCGGTCGTTTTGAACACCAGACCGTCCACATGCGCGCCGGCCCGCTCCATGCGCGCCCGGATGATCTCGCGCAGCAGCGTCATCTCCTGCGTCCACGAGGGCGAATCGAGATACACCAGCAGCTCATTGGACTCGGGTAGGTAGCGCAGGCCCGTCACGTGGCGTCCCTCGCGCGTGCCCGAGCACACCGCATTCCAGGCACGATAGACCGCGCGCGACTCCTCGGCAGCCTCCATTTGTGCGCGGCGCTCAGGTGTCGCGGCCGCCAGGATGCGCTGACGCTCGGCATCCAAAAAGCCGCCAAAGGCAACCGTTCCGTTCTCGCGCTCGTAATTAGCACGCCTCACCCATGCTCACCACCTTGGCTCGTTCAAGCAGGTCATCAGTAAAGTACCCCAAGTTGGTGGTAGTTATGACCGTCTGGATGTCATCGCCGATCAGCTGCAGAAAAGCGCCCCGGCGCCCGGCATCGAGCTCGCTCATCACGTCGTCCAACAGCAGCAGCGGCGCTGTGCCCAGGATATCGCGCGCCACGGCCACTTCTGCCACCTTCCAGGCAAGCACCAGCGTTCGCTGCTGGCCCTGGCTGGCAAATGAACGGGCCGATCGGCCCGCGACGGAAAACTCAATCTCGTCGCGATGCGGACCCACGAGCGTCACGCCGCGGCGCATCTCCTCATCGGCACGCTCATCGAGGGCCGCGAGCATATGCTCGTACGCCCAGTCCTTAAGCTCCTCGCGCCCCTCGGTTTGAGGCAAATCCCCCAGTGTGGACACATAGGACACGTCTGCGTCCTCGCCGGACGCCACCTGCCCATACGCGGCGCGCACATGGCCTGCCAGCCGGTCGAGCAGGGCTAAACGATGCACGAGCAGGGCGGACCCGGCGCGGGCGATGGAGTCATTCCATGCGCCAAGCATCTCGCGGCAGCACCAGGACTCCTTGAGCAGGGCGTTGCGCTGCGCCACGCAACGCCCGTAGGTGCTCACCAGGTCGGCGTAACGGGCGCTCAGCTGAACGCCAAAGTCGTCGAGGGCGGCGCGGCGCACACTGGCGCCGCGCTTGACCATATCCAGATGATCGGGGCAAAACAGCACGCTCGGCAAAACCCCGCGCACGCCGGCGGCCGAGCACCTCTTGCCGTTACGGCTAAACGAGCGCTTGCCGTCCTCAACGCCCAGCCCCATATCGAGCACGCGACCATCGCCCTCGAGCCTCAACTCGAGCTTGCACGAGCCCGTGCCGTCGTGCACGAGCTCGCCTGCGGTGGGATGCCTAAACGAGGCACCGCTCGTCAAAAGCTGCAGTGCCTCTATGAGGTTGGTCTTTCCCGCCGCGTTGGGCCCCGCAAGCACCGTCACGCCTTCGTCCAGGTCAAGACGGTAGCTATCGAAACTGCGGTAGCGCGCGACGGAAAGGCTGCGGGCAAACATGGTCATGGCGCAGCGCTAGATGCGAACCGGCATGACCAGGTACAGGTAGTTGATCTTGTCGTAGGACTTAAAGATACCCGCCTGCGAGTAGCTCTTGAGCTCCAGCGTGATCTCCTTCTCCTTGGACAGGGCATTGAGGCAGCCAAAGATGTAGTGGTAGTTAAAGGCGATGGTGCCCGACTCGCCCTCGGCCTCGACATCGATCGTCTCCTGCGCCAGATCCTGATCATTGGAGATGGAGGACAGGCCCATCTGACCGTTCTCGACATCGATCTCGAACTTGACGGCGGGGTTCGCGCTCGCGATGACCGCCACGCGCTTGAGGGCGGCATTAAAAGCCGCCACGTCGATCTTGACGCTCGTCACGCACGAGTCGGGGATGAGCTGCTTGTAGTTGGGGTACACGCCTTCGATACGGCGCGACACATAGGTGGTGTTGCCGGCCTCAAAGACAACCTGGGTGTCGGTGGCGCCGATCATGATGGTCGCCTGGCTGGCCATGATGCTCAGGGCGTCGTTGAACGCGTCGGCCGGAACGTTGAGCTCAAAGGATCCCTCGAGCGTCGAGGTCTCGACCTGGGTGTCGCATACGGCAAGGCGGAAGGAGTCGGTTGCCACCAGGCGCACGGTGTTGTTCTCGACCTTCATGTGCACGCCTCCCAGAATGGGGCGGGCCTTATCGGTCGAAGTGACGCGCCATACGCGGCCGACCATCTCGGACAGGATGTCGGTCGGGAGCTCCACCGCGCTCTCGATAGCATAGGCAGGGAACTCGGGGAAATCGTTGGCGTCGAGCGTGTTGAGGCGGAAGGAACTCTTCTCGCATCCGATCAGCACCTGGCGCTCCGAGAGCTCAAAGGTAACCGGGGCGTCGGGAAGGGTCTTCGTAATGTTCGAGAGCATCTTGCAGGGAATCACCATCTCGCCCTCTTCTTCGACATGCGCGGCAATGCGATGACGAATCGAGATGGTGTAGTTTGAGGTTTGGAATTCCAAGATGCCGTCCTGCGCCTTAACGAGCACGCCCGACAGGATGGGAAGGGTAGATGCCGAAGCGACGCCTTTCATAACGACGCCGATGGCTTGCGTGAGCGAGCTTTGGCTGACGGTGAACTTCATCTTTTAATACCTTTCTATAGATATAAATATCTTAATAATAGTAATAGCACTGACGAAACTGTTGATTACTCCCAAAAGCGCTGGTCAACCCCAAAAAGAGAATCGACAGCAACCTGTGCGCAACCGACCGTGTTTTCCACGTTCAAAACCTGCGGAAAAC
The DNA here is from genome assembly GCA_902494935.1 of uncultured Collinsella sp. Taxonomy (GTDB): domain Bacteria; phylum Actinomycetota; class Coriobacteriia; order Coriobacteriales; family Coriobacteriaceae; genus Collinsella. The sequence continues at coordinate 1,271 of CABUVH010000095.1, read as the reverse complement.
TTTTCATCGCCTTGGGGTGAGTTTTAGACATGTTATGCCCGGCGTTTCGACAAGTTTTCAACAGGTGTCTCTATTTCCCTACGAGCGCAGTGTAATTTTATCTCGCAGCGATTTGAGATCTTCGGTTACGGTGCGGTCTTCCTGAATCATCTTCTGAACCTTTTTATAGCTTGTGCTGACGGTTGAGTGGTTGCGGTTGCCAAACTCCGCGCCCACCGCCGTAGTCGTCATCTCGCACATCTCGATGGCCAGATAGATGGCGATGTGGCGGGCTTTGGCAATGTTGGCGTTGCGGCGCGGGCCGATGAGCTCCTCGTGTGTCACGCCATATTGCTCCTCGATGACAGACTGGACCGTCTGCACGTTGATCTTCTTGGCCGACGTATCGAAGTATTGGCTTGCGATGGCGTCGATGTCGTCGAAGCTGAGCTCGCTGCCCTCGCGCTCGCGGTCTCCGGCCTCGCCGGCACAGCGTTCGCAGAAGCTCTCGAGTTCGCGAATGTTGGTCCCCGACACCTCCGCCATGTGCTTAAAGTGCTCGTCGGTCAGATGCCCGCCATCGCCACCGTAGGCCGCCAACAGCGAGTCGTCACCCGCCTCGGGTGCGGCGGCTATCGTGTTCTCGTAGTAGCGCTGCAAGATCTTGTATTTCATCTCGTAGCTGGGCTCTGCTACCAAACAGAGCATACCGGCGTTAAAGCGGCTGGTCAGGCGCTCGTCCATGCTCAGGTCTTTGGGAGCGCGGTCGGCTGCGATGACGACTTTTTTGTTGTTGCGGATAAACTCGTCCATGAGCTGGAAGAAGTAGTCCACGCTCGCGCGCTTGCCAATGATGTTTTGAATGTCGTCGATGATGAGCACGTCCACGTCGTGGTATGCCTGCATGATGGGGGCGTTGCTCTTCTTTTGGCGGTCGAACTCCGTCATCAGGTCATCGAGGTACGCTTGCGAGTTGGCGTACTTCACCTTGATCTCGGGCGACTTTTCGGCGAGCTCGTTTTTGATGGCGAGCAGCAGATGGGTCTTGCCCAGCCCCGATTTGCCATAGATGAACAGGGATGTGCATGTGCCGCGTTCGTCCGCGAGCGCGGCAAACTTGAGGGCCGAGCGATAGGCATGGCTGTTTTCTGGGCCGTAGACAAAGTTTTCGAAGGTGAATTTCGAGTTGGCCGCGAGCGGCGCGCCATCGGTGTTCTGCTCGATCGGTGCCGCAGCTGCGGGGACGCTCGTGGGCGATGTGGAGGCTGGTTTTGCACTCTTTGCAGGCGCCC
>CABUVH010000094.1 GCA_902494935.1 uncultured Collinsella sp. | reverse complement strand
GGCCGTCGGCAATACCGCCGGCGGCCACGACGGGAATGTCAACCGCATCGACGACCTGCGGCACCAGTGCCATCGTCGAGGTCTCGCCAATATGGCCGCCCGATTCGGTACCCTCGGCAACAACCGCCGTGGCTCCACGACGTGCCACGAGGCGCGCCAGCGCCACCGAGGCAACGACCGGGATGACCTTGATGCCCGCCTCGTTCCACGCCTTCATGTACTTGGCGGGATTGCCGGCGCCCGTCACGACGACCGGCACTCGCTCGTCAATCACGACCTGCGCGACCTCGTCGGCAAACGGGCTCATGAGCATGACGTTGACGCCAAAGGGCTTATCCGTCTTGGCGCGCAGCTCATGAATCTGGTCGCGAAGCCAGTTGGCGTCGGCGTTCATGGCCGCGATGATGCCTAAGCCACCCGCCTCGGACACTGCGGACGCCAGCGAGGCATCGGCAATCCAGGCCATACCGCCCTGGAACACGGGCTTTTCGATGCCGAGCAGATCGCAGAGAGGAGTCTTGAGCATCTCTACTTCTCCAATGCCGCCTCGACCGTATCGGCGAACTCGCCGACCGTCTTGGGGTTCTCCTCGGTATCGAGCTGGATGCCAAACTCGTCCTCGACGGCAACGAGGATCTCGACGGTGCCCAGGCTGTCGAGACCAATCTCCTCGAGCGTGGACTCGGGCTTCATCTCGACATCGTCAAGACCGGCGGTCTCGCGGATAACGTCGCAAACGCGCTCGAAGGTCTTCTGATCTGCCATGGTAGTTCTCCTTTGGTTGTGCCCTAGGGCGTTTTTATTTCCTATGTGCGACTACTTCCAACGAAGCAGATAGCCACCTATATCCAGACCGGCGCCAAATCCAACCAAGGCGATGGTGTCGCCTGTGTGAAGTGCACCGGCGTTTGCCAGCCGGTCGAGGGCAAGCGGAATGCATGCGCTCGAAATGTTGCCGGTCTCGCGCAACGTGCGAACCACGCGCTCGTCCGGCACGCCCAGGCGCTTGACCGCCTGGCTCAGGATTCGTTCGTTAGCCTGATGGAATACAAAATGATCGATGTCTTCGACCAAAATGCCCGCATCGATCGCAAGCTTATGGACCGTGTCGCAGATGGCGTTGACGCCGAACTTGAACACGCGGCGGCCATTCATGGACAGCACGCTCGCGCTATCTGCGGAAGCCTTAAACGGCGAGGTACCGACCAGACCGGGAACGCGCAACGTCTCGACGTCGGGCGCCGTCGAAAGCTCAACGGCAAGGGGACTGTCTCCCCCAGCCTCAATCACTGCGGCGCCTGCCCCATCGCCAAAGAGCACGCAGGTGGCACGGTCGGTCCAGTCGAGCGCGCGCGTCATCTGCTCGGCAGCAACGACAAGCACGCGCTCGGCGCGACCGCGGGCGATATAGCCCTCGGCGACATCGAGCGCAAATACGAAGCCGGCACAAGCCGCCGAGACATCGAAGGCAGGGCACGTCGCGCCTAGTCGCTCAGCAACGGCACACGCCTCAGCGGGAACAAGGTGGTCACCCGTCGTCGTCGAGCAGACGATCAGATCCAGCTGGCTCGCGTCGATTCCGGACACCTGGAGTGCCCGCTCACTCGCCGCTACGGCAAGGTCGTCAAGTGACTCGGTGGTGCAGACGTGGCGGCTCTTGATACCCGTGCGGGTAAAAATCCACTCATCCGAGGTATCGAGGAACTCAGACAGCTCGTCATTGGAAACACTGCGTTCAGGAAGCGCCGAGCCTGTTCCAAGAATCGTGAAACCCATCACTAACCTCCTTTGAGTTGTTGACGTGTTTACATCGACCAAGAGAGGATAACGCATTTCAGTCTTTGTTGACGTGTTAACATTAAATTGTCCAAATGCGACAAAGGCTTCACATTGTGTCTATCTCTCGACACCATTGCGTCATTCACTTATTCAATAAGGAGGTAGCAGCCGCTATGGATGCCCAATTAACGATTGTCGACGTAACCGGATCGACCAACGATGACCTGCTCGAAGCAGGAAAACAGGGAGCGCCGCACGGCACAGGACTTGCCGCCCGCGCGCAAACGGCAGGACGCGGCCGGCGCGGCCACAAGTGGGATTCAACCGCCGGCAACCTATTGCTTTCGATTGTCCTGCGTCCATGCGTTAATCCCGCAAAGTACTCTGGTCTTGCCGCCGTCAGCGGCCTAGCGGTGCTCGAAGCACTCGAAAAGCAAGGCCTTGCAAGCGAAATAGCCCTCAAATGGCCCAACGACCTGGTCGCGCGAGGACGCAAGCTCGGCGGCATTCTGGTCGAGGCCGCACGCGATAACGAAGGCAAACCTTTCGCCGTCTGCGGCATTGGTGTCAACGTAAACTACACGCCCCAAGAGGTGCCCGATGGCGGCCTGGCGGCAATTGGCCTCTCGGACCTCAACGAGAGCGTTCCCGCCGTCGACATGCTCCTCGATGAGGTCTATCACGCAGTTATAGACGCTGTAGATACCTGGGCAGAGCGCCTCAACGCCATGGAAGAAAACGCCGGTCCGCTCGCGCCCGTCCACGACGAATATATCGCTCACCTCAATTGGATCGGGAAGCACGTTATCGCCCGCTCCCCCGCTGGAGACGAGCTGGCACGAGGCATATTTAGAACGGTCGACGATTGCGGCCGCGCATGCATTGAGACCGAGAGCGGCTTGTGCGTCTTCCACTTCGAAGAAGCATCCTTGCGCCCCCTGAGCGAATAGGGCGCCGCAGCCGCCGGCTCGGCAGACGAATTCGCTATCCCAAAATCTAAACTCAAAACAAAAGGGCCCCGCTACCGTAACGGCAGCGGGGCCCTTTAAGCTATGAGCGATATCGCTTAGAGCTTGATGTCGATGTCGACGCCAGCGGGGAGGTCGAGACGCATGAGCGAATCAACGGTGCCCGAGGTGGGGTCGAGGATGTCGATGAGGCGCTTGTGGGTGCGCATCTCGAACTGCTCACGGGAGTCCTTGTTCACGTGCGGCGAGCGGATAACCGTGTACAGGTTGCGCTCGGTGGGCAGGGGGACAGGACCGGAAACGCGAGCGCCGGTCTTCTGAGCGGTCTCGACGATGAGCTTCGCGGACTGATCGACGACCTCGTGATCATAGCCCTTGAGGCGAATGCGGATCTTCTGGGTAGCCAACTTAAACCTCCAAAGAGTGCGAGAGATGTTCTCGCAGGATTACGTAACAGGGAGCTCGAACTTAGGCGTTCTTGCTCATGACCTCGTCCACGATGGACTTGGGCGCAGGCTCATAAGAGTCGAACTGCATCGTGTAGGATGCACGGCCCTGGGTCTGGGAGCGAAGGTCGGTAGCGTAACCGAACATCTCGCCCAGCGGCACCTTGGCACGGATGAGCTTGCTGTTCTTGCGATCCTCCATACCCTCGATCTTGCCGCGGCGACCGGAGAGGTTGCCCATAACGTCGCCCATGTACTGCTCGGGGGTCTCGACCTCGACAGCCATGATCGGCTCGAGCAGCTGCGGATCGGACTTCTTGAGGGCGTCCTTGATAGCCATGGAACCGGCGATCTTGAAGGCGGCCTCGGAGGAGTCGACCTCGTGGTAAGAACCGTCGAACAGGGTGACCTTGACGTCGAGAACCGGGAAGCCGGCGATAACACCGGTGTTCAGGGCCTCCTGGATGCCCTTGTCGATGGACGGGATGTACTCCTTGGGCACGACGCCGCCGACGATAGCGTTGACGAACTCGTAGCCGAAGCCCTCCTCCATCTTCTCGAGCTTGATGACGGCGTGGCCGTACTGACCGCGACCGCCGGACTGGCGGACGAACTTGCCCTCAGCCTTCTCGACGTCGTGACCAGCGGTCTCGCGGTAGGCAACCTGGGGCTTACCAACGTTAGCGTCAACCTTGAACTCGCGGAGCAGACGGTCGACGATGATCTCGAGGTGCAGCTCGCCCATGCCGGCGATGATGGTCTGGCCGGTCTCGTGGTTGGTGGACACCTGGAAGGTCGGGTCCTCCTCGGCGAGCTTGGTCAGAGCCAGGGACATCTTGTCCTGCTCGGCCTTGGTCTTGGGCTCGATGGCAACGTCGATAACGGGCTTAGCGAACTCGATCTTCTCGAGGACGATCTCCTTGCCCTCTTCGCACAGGGTGTCACCGGTGGTGGAGTTCTTGAAGCCGACGCAAGCGACGATGTCGCCGGCGGCAGCGTCGTCACGGTCGATACGCTCGGCGGCGTTCATCTCGAGGATGCGGCCGAGACGCTCGCGCTGACCGTTGGAAGCGTTGACCACGTAGGAGCCGGACTCAGCGCGGCCGGAGTAAACGCGGACATAGGTGAGCTTACCGACGAACGGGTCGGTCATGATCTTGAAGACCAGGCCGGAGAAGGGCTCGTCGAAGGAAGGATGACGCTGGATCTCCTCGCCGGTGTCCGGATCGGTACCGGTGACGGCCTCGACGTCGAGCGGGCTGGGCAGGTAGTCGACGACAGCGTCGAGCAGCTCCTGAACGCCCTTGTTCTTGTAGGCGGAGCCCACGAAGACGAGGTTGAGCTCGTTGGCCAGAACGCCCTTGCGCAGAGCGGCCTTGAGCTCCTCGACGGTGAAGTCCTCCTCCATGAGGATCTTCTCCATGAGCTCGTCGTCAAAGCTGGCAGCAGCGTCGAGGAGCTCCTCGCGCTTGGTGGCAGCGATGTCGGCAAACTCAGCCGGGATCTCGTCCATCGGCTCGGGGTAGGTCATACCCTTCTCGTCGGCCTTGAAGTCCCATGCAGTCATGGTGACCAGGTCGATGACGCCCCAGAAGTTGTCCTCGGCGCCCATCGGGACCTGAGCGGCCACGGCGTTGGCGTCGAGACGATCCTTCATGGTCTCGATAGCGTTGAAGAAGTCAGCGCCCACGCGGTCATACTTGTTGATGAAGGCGATGCGGGGGACGTTGAAGGTAGAAGCCTGACGCCAAACGGTCTCAGACTGGGGCTGAACGCCGGCAACAGCGTCGAAGACGGCGACAGCGCCATCGAGGACGCGCAGGCAGCGCTCGACCTCGGCGGTGAAGTCAACGTGGCCCGGGGTGTCGATGATCTGGATGCGGTAGTCCTTACCGTCCTTGTTCCAGAAGCAGGTGGTAGCAGCGGAGGTAATGGTTACGCCGCGCTCCTGCTCCTGAACCATCCAGTCCATGGTGGCAGCGCCCTCATGGACCTCACCGATCTTGTGGGTCTTACCGGTGTAGTAAAGAATACGCTCGGTCGTGGTGGTCTTACCGGCATCGATGTGAGCCATGATGCCGATGTTACGGGTATCGGAAAGCTTGTACTTAGGCTTAGCCATGTTAGTTCCTTACCTTAACTTACCAACGATAGTGAGAGAACGCGCGGTTGGCCTCGGCCATCTTGAAGACGTCCTCACGCTTCTTGACGGAAGCGCCCAGGCCGTTGGAGGCGTCGAGGATCTCGTTGGCGAGACGCTCGGCCATGGTCTTCTCCTTGCGAGCGCGGGAGAAGTTGACGATCCAGCGGATGCCCAGAGCGGTGGAACGACGGGAGTTGACCTCCATCGGGACCTGATAGGTAGCGCCACCGACACGCTTGGGCTTAACCTCGAGCGTGGGCTTGACGTTGTCCATAGCCTTCTTGAAGGTAGCGAGAGCGTCGCCACCCTCGGACTTCTCGGCAACGATCTCGAAAGCGGTGTAAACGATGCGCTCAGCGGTGGCCTTCTTGCCGTCAAGAAGGACCTTGTTGATGAGCTGAGTCACCAGGCGGTTGTTGTAAACGGCGTCAGGCTGAACCTCACGACGATTAGCTGCTGCACGACGCGGCATGTGAAATCTCCTTAAGTGTCTACCGTGCGGCCCTTAGGCGGCACACGGCGAAAGTATCAAAACGTTATCTGGCTTATTTAGCCTTGGGGCGCTTAGCACCGTACTTGGAACGGGCCTGCATACGGTTCTGGACCGGAGCAGCGTCGTAGGCGCCACGGATGACGTGATAACGGACACCAGGGAGGTCACGGACACGACCGCCGCGGACGAGCACGATGGAGTGCTCCTGCAGGTTGTGGCCCTCACCCGGGATGTAAGCAGTAACTTCGATGCCGTTGACAAGGCGAACACGGGCAACCTTACGAAGAGCCGAGTTCGGCTTCTTAGGGCTCGTGGTGAAGACGCGGGTGCACACGCCGCGCTTCTGGGAGTTGTGCTGCAGAGCAGCGTTCTTGGACTTCTTGGGCACGGAACGACGGCCCTGGCGAACCAGCTGGTTAATAGTAGGCAAAGCGTACTCCTTCTCGAATGATTCCAGCTTTCTGTAAAGTGCAACGGCTTGAATCGAGGGGTCAGCATCCCCCTACGAAACACGCAGTTCGATAGGATACGTGGCGTTAGCTGTGCCGTCAACAGACCACGCCGCCGGGCGTATCCCAAAATGAGCATATTTCCGCAAAGCCTACACAAAAGGAATCCCCTTCTGTGCGCGGGGGCGGATTCCCGGTCCGGGCGGCCCGCTGTTTAAGTTTGCTGCTCTACAGTCCCGCGCAAGACGGAAAGCACATTAAGTGCTTTCCTTTGCGTGCGGAACTCGCGACAAACTTAAACAGCGGGCCGCCCGGACCGGGAATCCGATGTGCTCGTCGGGGCAACGTTACCTGCCAAAAAGGGACAGGTTTATTTTGATCGGTTTTATCTGGGGAAACGTCGCGCTCCAGCGGTAATCTGCTCTCATCTGTCGCATGGAAATCGGCGGCGTTTCCATTTAACGCAAAAGAGGCCGCTTCCCCTAGTAGGAAGCGGCCTCAGACCTTACGAATAGACGATAGTAAAGGACTCTTCCGTTTCGGTCTCTCCTGTTGACGTGCACCTCGTGCCCTCAAGCGTTACTGAGACCACTTGGTCGACATCAATCAACTTCGTTGGCACCCAGATGTCCTCTCCGCTATTGCGCGTATAAGAAAAATATAAGTTGAACGCCCCTGCGTCGTCATCTTCGATAATCTGCTCCGATCCATCCTTGTAGGTAACCGTCAACTTCTTCGTGACTGCGTCAATGCCCAAATCATCGATGTGTGTCTGGATAGAAAACGGGCTGATCTCGAGAGGCGAGTCATCGGAGCGGAGTTCCTTTGTATCGACGTACGCTCCAACGCTAAACTCGGGCGTCGATGCCTCGAACGGCTTCGCATCCTCGCCTTCGCCCTCGGTCCACGAGATATTCCAGGTGACCGCATGTTGAAAACCTCGCTCGCGATCCAAAGAAGCAAAGTACATCGTGCCATTAATGACAGTATCGCTTGATGTGTCCTTATCAATGGTGCAGCGTGTGTCAGCCCATTCCTCGCCGAAGTTCATGTCGGGCGTGCCGATGCCTTGTTCTTCTTCACCATAGAGAACAAGTTCGCCTGTCTCTGCTGCCGGCTTGTAGTAGTTAACGCCATTTGGATTGGACAACGTAAACGTCACGGCTCCGCAGCCGTTTTGGTCAATAGCCATCTCATGGATATCGAGCGTATAGCCATTACCCTCGACGGACAGATCAACCTTCTGGACTGCGCCCTCCAGGCTTTGGGGCGCGATACCGTCACCAAACTCTCTGGTGTAGGTATATTGAGTCCCCGATGAGCCACCGTTTGTCCAGGTAATGGAATCCCCGTTGCCGTGGTTTCCCCAGGCTGAGGCAAAATAGCTGGAATTGATAACGGCGTAGGCGACCCCTCCG